>JAMCTK010000035.1 GCA_023381035.1 Patescibacteria group bacterium | reverse complement strand
TCTCCATTATTATACTAATTTTAAGGATCTGGCCGGAGAAATTTACCTTTATTTACGACAGCAAATTGCTGTTTTTCATTCCTGGAAGAAAAAAGAAAAAGAAGCTGCATCACTCCTGGTTCATTGGCTACTAAAAGAGCTTAACTAGGAGACAGAGGAATATCTAGGCAGTTACTAGCTCTTTTTCGAAGTATGGCTTCATTCTGGCATAATAACTCATTCCTGCTTTTTCCATAGTGGACTTAATTGCTCTTAGAACTAGTTTTTTTACCTCTGGCTTTTCCGGAAGAGTAGCTCCTTCAGGGAAAACAACTTCTGCACTGTCAAGAGATGTTTCCGCTCTTTGGAGATGTTCCTCATCATGTTCAGTGTCCCATCTTTTCATATGGATGCTTGCAGCACGCACGTGAAACAAGGCTTCCATTCTACTCCTTGTGAAATGAGACCAGTCGCATTTGCTTAGCATTGTTCCTATCTCTCCATCTGTTTCTCCTTTTTGACAGGCCCATATGGCGTTAATCTCAGGGGTTTCCAGGATACCCTGATAAAGAGAGGATGTTTCCTGGTCAACACTCAAGACCTTCACTTCTTCATTTAGCGATGCCGGCCAATGGGTTTCAATCTTGAAGCCTGCTTTTCTGAGGATGTTTGCCGCGATTAGACCCGGATGTTTATGGTCGAAAAACACAGCAGTGCTTGGACTTTGATCAGGAGTTGATTTAGTTTCTAATATCATTAAGATGAATTATATAAATAAATTGTGAATTTGCAATAGGGAAGAGTGTTAAGGATTATTCTTGAGAAGGAGTTGTTTCGTCAGTCGCAACTGTTTCTTTAGTTTCTTCTGGTTTTTTATCTTCTTTGTGTCCATTCTGTGTTTTTGCCTTATCAAGATACATCTTGCCTAGTACGACTAGGACTATGATAAGAACTATGAGTAAACCGATTTTCCAAGGAAGTACCCAGAAGGTTACAGTTGCGTTAAGAGGGAGATTGTTCTTCTGACCGTAGGTTGCCGCTAGCTTAGCAGTATATGGGCCAAACATCCATTTTGAGCCAACTGTTTCTTCGTAATCTCTTAGCCCGCCACCTGGGAAGATGTTGCGCTCACTTAGTGCGACTTGTGATTTTCTACCCAAAAGATCGGTGACCGTGACTGATCCCTTTGGTTTTATGTGTAAATCTCCGGAATTCTTTATTTGAGCCTTAATGCTTACAGGACCATATTCATTAAATAGGTTGGCCAGGAATTTGGTAATAGAGGCTTCTTCTTTAACATCTCCTTTTACAGTGATGTAAAAGAGGTTTGCCATAACTCCATTTACGCTTGTTCCGGTTCCTTTAGTCTTTTCTTCGACTGGTTTGTAGACGACAGCAGCATAGTGTCCTCCTGGTTTTGCATCATCCGGAACCTGAAGATAATAGTTGAAAACCTGTCTTTTATGCGGTTCAACCGTTACTATAGTTGGATTTACTCCTAGCCAAGCAGCTGCTGAATACTTTGAATTAAGAGTGTTTAAGGGTAAAAGGTTTGGAGTTCCATTGGAATCTACTACGATATAATCTTGAACCTCTACGTTAAATGAAAGAGGCATGTCTCCATCGTTAATAATTTTAAGCTCTCCTTCTACTCTGTCGCCGGGTGAAACTGCTTTTTCAACAGCCGGTGGAGTAATGGTCAGTGATTTTAAATATTGGGCACTGGCTATTTTTAAGCTCAAAGCCAAAAATGTAAAGGTGAAAACAGTAATTGAAAAAACGAGAAGGGAAGATTTTAGTTTTTTATTAAATGATGTTTTGGGCAGTGTTTTCATATATATTAAAAGTTAGCTGATGCTACGTAAGTAAATGCATTTGAATAGACTCCAGCAGGAACAGCAGCAGCTACTGTTGCCGCATATCTTACAGCAGTTGTTTCAGTTCCTCCTGTTGGTGCTACAGCTCTGGTTGCAATTGTTGCATAGAAGTTATTAACTCCAACGTTCCACGGATTCATTCCGTAAGCCCCTGCTGCACCGCCTCCAATGGTATTTCCTGAGTTCCAATTGGGCGAAGCAGCCGGAACTGCTGATCCGCAAGGAAACACACCAAAAGCTGTTGTTCCTGCTGTCATTCCAGCCGGTGCAGGGACATTATTTGCAGTCAATCCTGTCCCGGTGTTAACGTCTCCAATAATGGAACCGCTGCTTGGATCTTTAAATTGACCTGAGGTAGTGGCTGTAATTGAGTAGCCAAAGGTAGTGTTGGTTGTTACCGTTAAAGTTTGTCCTGAAATTCTGATTGGGGAAACAAGGACTCCCATATCAACAAATGTTGCAGTTGAAGCAACTCCGGTGTTAACTGTTTCCGATACGCAACCTGTAACAGCATTGAAATTATAGTTGCTTGCTACTCCTGCGATAGTGAAGGTTAGAGTTGGCTCAATTATTCCCTGAACCGTAACTGATTCAATAGTGGCAATTCTGGTTGAGCCACTTTCCAAATCAGTTCCTCCTCCGCTTGTATCTCTGGTTAGCACTCTAATTCTCCAACCATCAGATGTTCCGTTGGCAGCAGTTTTAGTTGGATTAATAATTCTTGGCGAACCGGCAGTACAGCCAGCGGCACTTACTGCTGTGCAACCTAGGTAAATAACAAAATCTCGAGCTGCAAGCATGTTAGTTGCTCCAAGAGTAATTGTTACAACAGGAGCAGTTCCGGCAGTCGGATTGGTAATTGCTACTGTAAACCCAGTTATTTCAGCAGCACCTGTTACGTCCCAGATCTTTACTTGTGCTGTTGCCAAGCCATTTAGTTGAAACGTGCTTGCGGAAGGAGAGGCTGTTGTATTTGAATCACCGCTTGCCAGAGTTGGAAAAGTAATAGCAATGGTTCCTGTTGTGGCAGGGATCTGCACACCTGTTTTAAACGAGATTGAATGCATAGCGGTAATTGGCACAACCAAGGGTTCTCCCGGATAATGTGCGGTGCTTCCAAGTGCTGAAGTGAAATATACCATTCTTTTTCCGGCAGAAGGTGTATTTAAAGCTGACATTGAGGCAACATTTGCGGTATCGACAACTGCTCCAAGATTATTATAAATTTTTGCTGAGTCTGATGAAAGATAAAAAGCGCCAACAGGGTCCTTGAATTGAGCTTGTATTAAACTACCTACTTGATAAGCATCAATGACAGTTGATGGAGAAGTGCGGGATGTGGAAAGAGTGTCTTTTAAAGGAGACAAATCAGCCGCATAAACAGATGAGGCCGGAGCTAAGGATAGTAATAAAAGAATTTGAACAGTTAGAATAACTCCTAAAAATAAAAGCTTTTTCATTAAAAAGAATATGACATTAATGCTATTATCAGTATTCAATAAAAATATGGTAGTTGTCAAGAGTCATCTTGTGGCTATTTTGTCAACTTACGTTTCACCCTATTTTTGATTAATAAAAACACTATAGCGACGATAATTAAACCGATAATTGTTGCAATTGGAAATCCTATAAAATGAACAGTTTTCTTTAAAATGGGTCCTTGTTCAGACAAAGACACAGTAAGGGTTGCGGTATATGGTCCGAGTAGGAATTTTTCCGGCCAAAGAGCAGTGTTGTTTACAACCACTTGTTTACTGCTTGATGTTCCGGGAATAATCCTGGTTGTTCCGCTTAGAATGTTAACAGGTAATAAATCAACTCTGCCGATTGTCATTCCGAACATATTTTTAATCAGCACTTGACCTTTGGGATTAATAAAATGTTTGCTGGTATTAGCAACCCTAATCGTAAAGGGAACCGGGCCTTTTTCCAGCCAAAAAGGGGCAGAAAATTCTTTAACCACTCCTGTTGTTGTTCCTTTTGGACCAATTGTTAAAAGGACATTTGTTCCAATTCCTCCTGCCGCTTGAGTATTATTCGTGTCTGTCTCAATTTGAGTTTTTGATATGAAGAGTACGGAAAAGTAATAGTCTGATGGGGGTTGATCAGCAGGTATGTCAATATTTAAAGTTAATTTTTTAACTTGTTTTGGAGCAAGTTCTATGCTTCCAACCATTTCTTCTCCATCAAGAATTTTAACTTTTTGAAAAAATAATGGATCATCTCCAAAAGAAACACCGTCTTTTAGATATTCAGGCGTCCCGTTTTCCGATGCGCTTGCCTTAAAAGGTTTAAAAATAATCTTTAATTGAACAGGATCTTCGCTATTGTTCTGAATTTCAATCGGAGAAGAAATATCGGCAGGAGGAGTAGAGTCAATTTGAATAATTGGGGGAAAAACGCCCAGAGAAATTGAGGCAGCTTGAACTTGCTTTAAGCTAAAAGTAAAAAATATAAAAGAAAAAAAAATGGACCAAGCGCAAATTCTTTTCATATTAAAAAGTTCCGGTCGCAACATAGGTAATGATATTTGAATATCTGCCTGACTTTTGAGTTGAAGAAACATTTACTTTGTAAGTAATTTGAGCTTGTTGGCTTTTGCCAACAGTCGAGGTATTAGAGAAAATAGTTTGAGGAGTTTCATCTTTTGAAATATCAGCAAACTGCTTGTAGTAATCAGCAGTGTTAAAATCCGCCGAGCAATAGTTTGTGGTAATAGCATCACATCTGTAGCCAAAGCCATAAGTAAGAGAAGTTTCAGTGCCCACCCAAGGTCCAGATGTGGTTTCCGTGCAAAGACCATTGTCGCAAGAGGTGTCTGGGATCAAATCGCCACTTGCAGGAATTAAGAGTTGGTGATTTTCATATCCGGTAACAACATATCCACCTGCAGTTTGATTATCAACACTTAAGATGTTTGTTCTGCTGACAGGAGAAGTGGGATCAATTATGCCAAAATCAATATCCAAATCAGAAATACTAAATGAAAAAGGATAAAGAGTGTAAATATATTGAAACCCGGATCTGACTTTAAAATTTGCTCCTGTATAAAGTCCTGGAGCAACTTGTCCAGCGGTATAGCTAACTTTGTAACTTGCGTTGGTGGGTTTACCGGAAACCATATTAAAATTTCCCCATCTCAGGATATAGTCTGAATTAGACATTGTTTCACCAAACGTTAATTCAGCATAAAAAAGAAAACATAAGAGAGAGAAGATCAGTAGGGGAATTTTCAATTTAAAATTTTCAATTTTCATTCAGTTGGATATTTATTTTTTTTCCTGCCTGAGGTCTTCGGTTTCTTCCAAGATATCATTTAGCTTGTCTGTTGCTTTTGTGCTTAGATTTTCTTTTTCCTCTTCAATTACGGTTTTCACATCTTGAGCAATAGTGTCAGCTGCTTCCTGGCTGCGTTCTTCTAGTGCCTCAATTTCAGCTTCCTGATCATCATTTCTCCTAAATTCATTCCCAAAGAAATAGGCAAGAGGAGAGATTAACACTAAAGACCCGACTTTTAAGAAATTTGTTGTAACATCATTTTTCAAAGCGTCAGGTAAAAAAATGAGCACTGTGCCTACGACAAAAACAAAAATTGCCATTGGTTCAAAAACAAAGGCAATTCCAAAGCCAAGAAAGTATAAAAGGAAAAATATTGGAGAACTTAATCCTTCTGTAGAAAAGATTAAGAGAAAGATTACCGTATTAAGAGCAAAGATTGCCCAGGGACTATTGCCTAATTCCAAAAAAGCTCTGCCTTTTTTGCGTGCAGAAAGAAAAAGATAAATAAAGATCAAGAAGCCTAAGGCTGGGATGGTGTAGGCAGTCAGGATTGTTTGTTGCCAGATATAAATGGCAAGAAAAGAGACAATTAAGACAAGAGATTGAATAATAAGCTTCATAAATAAATCATACAATTTCAAATTTGAAATTTCAAATCACAATCAGCAAATAGTCCTGCCTCTCGCGCTCAATATTGATTGTTAACTACTTAATTGTTAGAATTGCTTCAGCAAGTAATTCTTATGAAAAAATATTTTCCAACAGAAATTGAGCCTAAGTGGCAAAAAAAATGGGAAGAAGAGAAGATGTATAGAGCTGATGATAAGTCAGATAAGCCCAAATTCTATACCTTAATCGAATTTCCGTATCCTTCAGGTGCCGAAC
>JAMCTK010000034.1 GCA_023381035.1 Patescibacteria group bacterium | reverse complement strand
CAATATATGTTTCTCCGGACGAACAAGATAATGTAGAAACAATTGAAATGAGCGGAGTGAGAAAAACTTATCAAAGCCAGGTGTTCTCCAGTCTTTTTCGCTCAGAACAAAACTCAAACGGAGAACGCGTTACATATAGAAAGATTTACCCCGCAGCAACAATTAAGGGTTCTCGCCTTGAAGTTCCTTATGAAAAAGCAAAAGAAAATCAAAAAAGATGTCTTGCATCTGCAAAACACTTAATCTCTGGTCTAATGTTAGCTCATAAGCTAGACGATATAGATGTTAAGTTTCTTTCTGGAAATAAATATCTTGATATGGAAGAAATTTCCGAAGAATTGAATGGACTTGCCCCATTTCCCCCAACAAAGGACAATCTTTAGTAGCTCTCAATTGTCTTATATACGCCTTTTACCCAAGCGTGAGTAGGTGGATAAATCCTTCTAGATTGTCTTATTTTTTTCTTAATAGCAACTAAGGAATGTACCTCTTCTCCGTCTTGGTTAACTATGCCATTTCGCACTTCCCATCCTTCTTTTCTCAATTCAATAGCTCTTTTTGATATGATTTCAGGCTGGTCAATTTTTGTTTCGCTTAGATATTTCTCCGAGTTCCAAACTAAAAAATGGCCGTATTGATCCATGTCTGCAATTACTCCTTCAAACAAAAAGCTGGAATACCTAATATTAAATTCTCCTGAAATAACAAATCTTCCATCTTCTCTGCCATCAAGCATCTCCACCCAACCCACTCTTGAAAGCCTGTTTTTTTTGTCTTGAAAATTATTTTTTAATTCTTTTTCCGACATAATAGAGGCAAAGTCTAACAAACAGAAAAGTGATTTTCAATAACCATTTTAGGAAAAAAATGATTTAGGTTAATATGGAAGTTTCGGGGAAATAGTTTCGCTTTCCGCCAACCATTTCTCAGTCTCTAGCGCTGCCATGCAGCCAAAACCGGCAGCAGTTATTGCTTGCTTGTAGTGTGTATCATGAACATCTCCGGCGACAAAAACACCCTCAATATTGGTTTTGGTATGTTCATAAACCTTAATATAACCTTTATCGTCTAAATCAATCCCTTTAAATAGGGCTGTATTCGGAATATGTCCAATAGCAATAAAGACTCCATCTGTTGTCATCTCTTTTTTTTCTGATGTTTTTGTATTCGTCAGCTCTACTCCTGTTACGTTGTTCTCTCCTAAAATTTGAGTCACTTGTGTGTCTAGGACGATTTTGATCTTGGGGTTATTTTTAACTTTATCCTGCATTATTTTACTTGCCCGAAAACTATCCCTCCGATGAATTAGAGTAACTAAATTTGCGTAACGGGTTAAAACCTCTGCTTCCTCCATTGCGCTATCCCCTCCACCAACAACAATAATATTTTTGTTTTTGAAAAATGGTCCATCGCAAGGGGCACAGGTGGAGACACCACGACCGATTTTTTCCATTTCCCCCGGTACACCTAGCCATTTGGTATCTGCTCCCGTTGCTATTATTACCGATTTTGCCTCATATGTTTTGCCGTCAGCTTTTAAACTAAAAGGTTTTTTAGAAAAATCTCCTTCTGTAAAGTCTGCCTCGACAATCTCAGCACCAAACCTCTCTGCTTGTTTTCGCATGTTCATCATTAGATCAGGTCCCATTATTCCCTGTGGAAATCCGGGAAAATTTTCTACTTCAGTCGTAAGCATTAGTTGTCCACCCCACTTAAGACCTGCTATGACAAGCGTTTTTAAATTAGCTCTGGTTGTATAGATTGCGGCGGTGAGACCTGCAGGTCCTCCCCCTATGATAATCACGTCGTACATAATATAGCTAAACTAGCTGTTTAGCACCTCATCTATCGCACTTTTAAAACTATCTTTTGGCTGTGCACCAATCATTGTCTTAACAACTTTTCCTTGTTTAAAAAAATAAATACTGGGAATACTCATTATTCCAAATTGTGATGCAATCTGGTTTTCGTCTACGTTTAACTTTCCCACTTTTATTTTTCCGGAGTATTCTTTAGCAAGTTCTTCAACTACCGGTCCAACAATTTTACAAGGCATGCACCATTCTGCCCAAAAGTCTACTAAAACAGGAATATCTGACTTAATGACCTCTTCTTCAAAATTCTGATCTGTTAATTTAATATCTGACATAATTCACCTCCTCCAGAAACTTTTCCCCTCCTGTCCGCGGACATAAAGACATAAATATGTAAACGGGGTAATTTACTTACCTAGAATATCAAAATTACTTTTTGATTGTCAAAGACTAGAAATGAGTTATTCCATTTCTTCCCGTTTTGATTGGAGAAACAAGAACCATTGTTCAAAAAACCCAAAAAGTCCTTTAAAAGGAGCTTCAATTAGAAAATCAAAAAGGAATAGGAAAACATTAATCTGAGCAATTCCATCCGTTAACTTCCTTCCTACTCGAACAAAAGGTAAGAATAAAAAGTCAGTTATTGGTATGAGAAGATTTTTCTTTTCCTCAATCGAATACATATGCGCTGTTTGACTAATTCTATAGGAAAGAAAAGAAACAATTGCCAAGAAGAAGACAAAGATTCCCATGCTTAAAATATTGAAATGGAAAAGATTGAGAATGTAAATAATTAAACCAAACAAGAAAAAGAATGTTAGAAGCCAAAAAATCGAAAAGAATGAGTTTAAAATTGGATCTTTTTTATCTGGCGCTATTTTAATAGAAAGGGACCTGTTAAATCCTGGATCGGGATCAGTTAGAATTGATTCAATATACCCAAGTACTCTTCTTGAATTATCCTGACCAGGAGGTCTCATAAAAAAACCAACCATTGCCATCAAGAGTGGCGGGACGCCAACGTTAATTATTGTTGATGTCCATATTATTTTTCCATAAACCATAGTTTCATATGATCCTTCAATTGCAATGGCAAAAAAAGCTTTTGTAAATAAAAGGAATATTACACTTCTTAAGATGGCTCTTCTCACTTTAGAAGAAATGCCACTGTATCTTGCTTCACAGATTGTAAAGACTACCCTTTTTAATTCTTGTTCATCTTTAATAAGTTCTCTTATTTTTGTTTTTTCTAAATTTAACAGATCTTCAAGAATAAAAAAAACAACTGTTTTATCTTTTACGTAATTAACAATTTTTTCTTTTCTGGGAAAACTTAGTTGATCATTAATTTCTTTATATGCTCTTAAAAAGTCATCTGACATTTGTTCTAGATTTTCAGCAGTTAATCTGCCTAGGATCTGAGTATATAAATGGTATCTAAGTAGAGCTAAATCATCTCTGGCGTAACTTTTTCTAACAGCTATGAAGACCTGAATATCTTTATTCTGTTCTGTTGAATCTAAGATGCTCACGTTTTTTTTCATAATGTTAAACATGAAGTTGGCCATAATTTCTTTTTTTCTTTTGGGTCCAATCGTGTTTTGGAGATCTGAAGACATCAGGTGATACATCCATTCATCGACTGTTTTTACTTTAAGGGTTTTGTGTTTTTCCAATACTTTTTCTCGTAGCTTCAAATAAAGGGCAATTCTATGTTCGACTATTTCAACAATAGACTCCGAAAGGCTTTCATCTTGAAAATATCTTGCCCAAACAAGCTCCCTGACTAGTGGCGCCGCCATTGTATGGGGATCTCCGCCAAAAAGAATTCTTCTTTTGAGAATTCTTTCTATAGCTGCCCTAAGAATTACTTCTTCGTCTCTGTAATCCATTGCGCTTCTTACTTTTTCGTAAATTGAAGCAACACGAGAAACAACAGGATTAACACTTATTTTACGGTCTCTTAATTGAGGCTCTTCTTGCTCAAAGGCTGTAATTAAATGGTCTGCGTAGCGTGACAGGGGTTTACCGTCCATGATGGTATTCTAGCACATTTAAAGTAAGGGATGAAGCTCTTTTCCAAGATGAATTCCAAAACTAATTGCGAGTATAAAAAGAAAATACCAGTAGGTTAAAAATTGCGTTACTAAAACCATTGGACCATAAAAGATAAGAACCACGGCAAAATAGCAGATGAGCAAAAAAGAGGTTCCAAACAAGGTTGCTTTTACAGATCTTATGGATAGTTTTTTCTTCATAGTAGGGTTAACGCTCTATATGTTATACCCCATTACAACAAATTTGTAAACCTTTCCTGGGATCAAGCCAAAACTGCTTCTTTTTTTAGAAGATTAATGTTCTTTATTGTAATCTTGTGAAGTTTATGTAGAAAAACTTCTTTTTTTTCGAGTTTTTTCATTTCTATGCTTACTGTTTCTCTTGATAAACCCAAGAAAGAGGCAATGTCTTTATGGGTTAAAGGAAGCTCTATCAAGATTCCTCTCTGCGTCCTTCTGCCAAAACGTTGCGAAAAAACTAGAAGCAAGGCTGCGATTCTTTGCTGTGCTTGCCCAAAAGCAAGATATTCCATTCTTTCTGAAAAAACATCAATCCTATTTATTAATCTGGTTATTAACTTAAAAAAGATTTCGGGATTAAATTTAATTAAATCTAAAAAATATTCTTTTGACGCCTTAAAAACTGTAACTTCAGTCATTGTTTCAAAATGATATTTAGAAACTTTATTATTTAAAACCCATTCAAGAGGAAAAATATCATAAGGTTTATAAATTGAAGTTGTTAGCTCGTGCCCATCTTGAGAGATTAAATATTGACGGACAAATCCTTTTTTTAAAAAAAACACTCCCTGCGGAATATCTTCAGCCCTAATAATGAATTGTTTTTTGCCATAAATTATGGGCTTAAATTGATTAAAGAAAGAGTCAAGATTCTTAAAATGATTATTCGCTATCATTTATTTTAAATTATCAAAAAGTTGTAATAAACTGTTAACTGCATTACAAAAAAAATGTAAGAAGAATGACTGATTTTAGCTTGTTTGTATGGTCTAATATTTATATCGAGGAAATTATTAGTGATAAGGAGAACTATGGTGCAAAAAAAAGAAGTTTTTCTCGAAAAAATACTTAACCTGCCGGATGAAAGAGTTCTCGTTGCTAAAAGACAACATTGGCTAACGTTGGCAACTCCACTTTTTACGATTATTTCAATTAG
>JAMCTK010000033.1:852-7366 GCA_023381035.1 Patescibacteria group bacterium | reverse complement strand
CTGGGGATTAACAAGCTCTTATCTGAGAAAATTTGTTCCAGGTGCATCATCAATTGTCCTAATTATAATTTCTGGCATCCTTTTTTGGATTATTATCTGGAGAAGCCAGTATGAGATAACAGTAAATCTTTTATCTGATTTTTGGGATAAAAATTTAATCAATATTTTTGTTTCTCCGCTCAAATTTTCCGAGTGGATCATATCTTTTTTGATACTTGGAGTAGTTAAGGCGTTTGCTAGCTTTTCTTTCGCATTATTAGTTGCTTTTTTGCTCTATAGAATTCAAATATTTTTTTATGGGTTTTATATGATTCCATTTGCCTTGTTATTAATGATGGCGGGTTGGTGGGTAGGGTTTTTTGTTGCCGGAATAATTTTAAGATATGGAACAAAAGTCCAAACTTTCGCCTGGGCAACAATCGGAATATTGGCCCCGTTTTCAGCCATTTATTACCCTTTGTCTGTTCTACCAGACTGGGCACAAAAATTTGCTTTAATCGTTCCAACAAGTTATGTTTTTGAAGGAAGTAGAGAAGTGATAAATAAAGGAGTTCTTGATCTAAACAAAGTTTATGCTAGTTTGGCTCTAAATATTATTTATCTTGTTTTATCTTTAATTTTCCTAAGAAGAAGTTTCAATAAAGCACTGGAAAACGGATTAGTAAATGTTCACTAAAGCTCGATTAGCTCTTTTGTGGAATGAGTTAGAAGTTGTAATCCTAACTCATCAATAGTTACAAGGTCTTCGATTCTTACTCCGCAAAAGCCAGGTATATAAATTCCTGGTTCAATAGAAAAAACCATACCTTGTTTAAGAATCGTTTTAGATTTTGGTGAAAGCCGTGGTTCCTCGTGAACTTCGATCCCAACACCATGCCCCAAAGAGTGAGGAATTTCAGGTAAGTTTTGTGAAGTAATATATTCACGCGAAATATTGTCTGCATCTCTAGCTTTTACAAATCCTTTCTTCAAAAATTCGGAATTTATAAAATCGATTGCTTTTTGTTGCGAATTTAAAACAGTTTGATAAATCTGTTTTTGTTTTTCAGTTGCTTTTCCAAAAAATACAACTCTTGTCATATCAGAACAATAATTATTTAATCTTGCTCCGAAATCCATCAAAATCAAATTGTTTTTCGTTAATTTTTTCTCTCCTGATTCATGGTGGGGTATTGAGGAATTTTCTCCAAAAGCAACAATTGGTTTAAATGAAATATCAGCCCCATTTTTCTTCATAAAATCTTCGATTTCGAAAGCAATTTGTTTTTCTGTTACACCCCGTTTAATCTTTTTTAAGACATAGTTAAATGTTTTATCTGCGATTTCACAGGATTTCTTAATTGCGGAAATTTCATTTTTACTTTTGATAACTCTCATTTCTTGAAGGTTAAAATCTCTAAATTTTTTAATGGATTTTTTTATTTGTTTATATTCTGAAAAAGTAAGATTATTGCCCTCAACCCCTAATGTTTTTAAAGCGTGTTTCTGTGCAAACTTTTTTACAAACTCCTCAAGATTAAGATTTTTCGATTTCTCGATAAACTCAAACCCCTCAATCTTTTTCTTAATTTCCTCACTATAACGAGCGTCAGAGAAAATATACTGTTTACTTCTTGTTATTAGTAAAAATGCCTCTCTTTCGCAAGTTGAAAAGTTCGAAAAATTAGTAAGATAAAAAATACCTGGAACGGATGAAATTAAGAGAGCATCAATGTTTTTCTCTTTTAAAAATAATTTCGTGTTTTTAATTCTATCTGGGCTCATCTAAAGGGTTATCTTATAATTTATTAAAGATTTTATCTTACAATTGGAGTCAGTTTTTTCCCGCTTCCGGTTGATACAGGTACATTGCTATCAGATATTGCTTGGAATTTTTTCATATCTAAAGAGGGTGGCAGATCCAGAAAATGAACAATTCTGTCTGCGTTAATTATATTCTTATCTTTTAAATCGTAATAACCAGTGACAAGAACTCTTTGGTCGGTTTCTATTTTTGAAAATCCGGATTTTAATAAGTCTCCATTCTTATCAAAGGATTTAGTTTTTGTCGAAGTTTCCACTTCAATTGTTTTTGATATCCCTTTATCATCAATAACCTTTAAGCTGTAATCCACTGTATTTTTTTCAACAACTACTCCCTCAAATTGTACCGGAAGCGATTTTATCTGATCTGCTGTTCTGGCTAGTAGTCTCTTTGTCATTTTATTATAAAGTCCGACAAAAGAGATCAAATCACCTTGTTTTAAGTCCGATATTCCAAAAGACTTTGAAGAATCAGCTCCTTGAAATTTCGTTAATTCATCAATATCAATTACTCTTATATTTTTTCGGATGTCTTCAATTGTTACTTGAGTTCCTGAAACTTCCTTTACCGTTCCCAATATTCCCCTTTTCTCAACAAGATTCAGTTCCGCAGTTTTGCTGGCAATCATCTGAACAACTTTTTCAATTTTATCCATATCAGCAGATGATGTTGCCGCCTGTTTTACATCACCTTTATTGCTTGTTGTCGGAGTTGGTGTTACCTTTGCAAAAACAGCATCAGTTTTAATTGCTGATGCTACAACTATTAAAATTAAAATCAAAGTATATATTTTTTTCATATTTAAGTTAAAAATCCTCCTGAGAGTAAGTTACCATTCTATCTTCCGATGCTTCATCTCCATTAGGCGAAATCGATCTTATTGTTAAGATATTTGCTCCGGCATCAATGCCAATAGTAACAGCAAATTGACCTGTTGATGTAGGGTTGGCGACTACATCCTCAAGATTACTCGAGACAACGACTGTGTTGCCGGCATCTGTTTTTCCCTTAACTTGAATTGTTCGAACACCTACAATTTCTTCATCTGTAGGCTCATCGATTGAAAGAAAAACTTTTGATTTAGAAGTTTGATTTGCTGAATTTTTTTGTGCTGTTTTTTTTACTTCATCACGGGGAATTACTTTAGTTGTTTGGTACAAATAAAATGCTACAGTGGTTAGGAGAAGTCCGAAGACCAAAGCAATAAAAATTATTACAACTCTTTCTTTCATAGGGATAAATGTAACCATATGATAATTTAAAAACATCATCTTGTCAAGGAAGGGAGTAATATGGTAGGATTAGAAAAAGAAATTCTAAGCACTAAATTCGAAATTCTAAATAAATTCTAATTCTCAAATTCAGAATGACAAAATAGTTTAGTATTTAGAAATTAGATATTAGAAATTTTAAAGTTATGGATATCTCATTAACAAAAGACAATAGCCTCAAAATTAAAGGGAAAAAAACCGCCATAGTAACAGATCCTGTTTCAAAGACTGAAGCCGATATCGTAATCATTACTGATTCGTCCGCAAGTTATGATTTGGATAAGGTCGAAGGAAAAAGGCTTGTTATAGAGGGACCAGGCGAGTATGAAGTGGGCGGAGTAAGTATTGTCGCAAAAAACATAAAAGGAGATTTGGTTTTCTACATTACTGACTTTTCAAGAATACTTCTATTACCAGCTTCAGCTGTCAGTAAAATTCAAGAGGAAGACGAGTTCGATGCAGTTATAATAAAAGTTCAAGAAAAAATAAATGAAGATGCTTTTTCAGCTTTCAATTCAAAATCTTTCATTCTTTATGGCGATTTAAGTCAGGCTACTCTAAAAAGCGAAAATATTGAAAAAACAAATAAGGTTAGTCTAAAAAAGACCGGTGAGTACTTTGGAAAGATTATTATGCTCTCTGAGTCAAAGTAATTTATCTTGCGTGTTATGGCAGTGAGAGTCCCACCACATAATGAAGAAGCAGAGCAAGCAGTTCTTGGCGCTCTCTTAATTGATAAAGAGGCCATTACCCTTATTTCAGAACAAGTTTTACCCGAATATTTTTATAACGATAACAATAAAAGTATTTTTGAATGCATGCTTGCCCTAAATGAAGAAAGAAAACCGATTGATATCCTTACATTAACTGCTTTACTTAAAAAAAAGAAGTTATATGAAAAAGTTGGCGGAGCAGCTTATCTTTCCTCTCTTGCAAATGTCGTCCCCACTGCATCAAATATTGCATATTATGCTCAAATTTTGCGCGAAACTTATGTAAGAAGATCACTTATTAGAATTGGCGGAGAGTTAACAGATATGGCGTTTGAGGAGAGTAAGGAATCAATGGAGATTCTTGATAAAGCAGAGCAGAACATTTTCAAAATATCTCAGGATCAGGTAAGGCAAGGTTTTGTACACATTAAAGAAACACTCGCAGAAAGTTTCGATAGGCTTGATGAATTACATAAAAGTGATGGGGGTTTGCGCGGAGTAGAAACAGGTTTTACCGATATAGATTTTCTCCTTTCAGGACTTCAAAAATCAAATTTAATTGTTCTTGCCGCTCGTCCGGGCCAAGGTAAAACGGCTTTTGTTGTAAATATTGCTCAGAATGCAGCTGTAACGGGCAAAAATCCAATTGGAATATTTTCTCTTGAAATGAGCAAGGAAGAATTAGTTGACAGGCTTCTTATCAGCCAGTCTGACATTGACGCTTGGCGGCTTAAAACAGGGAAATTATCTGAAAAAGACTTTGAGAAATTATCAAGTGCAATGGGTGAGCTTGCAGATGCGCCAATTTTCATTGATGATACACCAGGAATTTCGATTGCTGAAATTAGAACCAAAGCAAGAAGACTCCATCTTGAACACGGTTTAAAACTTGTTATTGTGGATTATATGCAGCTTGCAGATCCTGGCAAAAAACTTGAGAGTAGAGTACAAGAGGTAACTTACATCTCGCAGAATCTTAAAAATTTAGCAAGAGAATTAAAAATTCCGGTAATTGCCGTTTCTCAGCTTTCCCGTGCAGTCGAGCATAGGGGAGAGAAGAAACCGCAGTTAGCAGACCTCCGTGAATCTGGCGCAATCGAGCAAGATGCAGATGTGGTAATGTTTCTCTATAGTCAAGAAGAAGAAATGACTCCTCAAAGAATTGTAAAAGTTTTAGTTGCAAAGCATAGAAATGGTCCAGTCGGTGAAAAAGAACTACTTTTCCGCGGCGACAGAATCAAATTCTACAACATCGAACACAAAAGAGAAGGAGAGTAATTCCTATGTCATTAGGTGAACTTCTTCAATATTCAGGTTCTCCTTTTGAAACAGCAAGAACTCAAGATATTGACGGTTCCATCCAAATAACTTTAGAAAAAAAAAGGAAATCCTCTTACGGATCAAGATATATGCATTTCTGAAAATGACGAGCTCTTGAGTGTAATCTTGCTTGCCCTCGTATTGTTTATGAAAACGGTTTAGAGTTAGTGTATAGTTGTGACGTTAAGTGTAGAGGTCTTAATATTTACGCTAATAATAAAACAACTAATTTTGGAGTCCTAAGTTATGATGAAACTGGAATACCATCTCATCTTGAACCAGAATCTTTTCAGGACTCTGAAAAGGTTATTCAGATAACATTAACAAGCGAGGAAAGGGCAACACTCGTAGAGGAACAAGCAAGATTACAAAGCTTTTTTGACAGTTACGCTGACGTAAGAACTGCAATGGATAAATTAGCGGGTTTAACACATCTGCTATTTCCAAATCTTAGAGCTTATGAACAAAGACTGCAGAAATTGACCCAATATGATCGCGATAATGAATTCCAAATAGACTGGGATAAAGAAAGACAAAGGTGGATCTTTACAAGAACCAAAGGGTCACTTGAAGTAGCTGTTGTAGATTGGAATGAAACTGTTCTCCTTGATGAGCAGTTTTACACCTTAAGTCATTCAAGCGGGGTTTTAACTTTTCGGCAAAAATCAGGTAATGGCGCAAAAAGAAAAATAATTCAAGCGCCTTTACAAGTTGATTATTCCAAGCTTTTACCCGCAGTTTCAAGTATTTATGAATGGGAAAAAGTATTTACACTTTTTCCAGCAAATTTCTACTGTGAGATATAATATAATTAAGATATGAGAAAGCTTTTTTTGACTTCAGCGGGCTTACAAAAAGGAATAAGAGATTATTTTATCGAATTGCTTCCTAGAAAACCTGAAGAAACAAAAGTTTGTTTTATCCCCACCGCCGCAGATCCTTACGAAGACAAATCGTTTATTCAAGCAGACAAAGATCTTGCTGAAGAAATTGGTTTACAAATTGGAGAACTAGATTTAAAGAATGAAAATAAAGAATCTCTCCTGTTTAAGCTTTCACATTACGACGTAATTTATGTCTGCGGTGGTAACACTTTTTACCTTTTAGATTGGGTCAGAAAAAGTAGTTTTGATAAGGTAATTGAAGAGTTGTTAGACAAAGGAAAGGTTTATGTCGGTTCCAGTGCTGGAAGTTTAATCGCTGGCCCAAGTATTGAAATATCAGGATGGAAAAATCTGGATAAAAATATAATTAATTTAAAAGATCTTACAGGTTTGAATTTGGTTCCATTCGGAGTATTTCCTCACTATGAAGATAAATTTAAACCTCTTTTAGAAAAAGAAACTAAAGAAATAAACTACCCAGTTTACGTTCTTTCGGATAAACAAGCGGTTTTGTGTTACCAC
>JAMCTK010000033.1:0-842 GCA_023381035.1 Patescibacteria group bacterium | reverse complement strand
ATAATAGGTGAGGGCGAAAAAATAACATATGGATAAAGATAAAAGTTTAATTCAGGCGGCAATCGAAGGTTTAAAAAATGCTTATACCGGCACTAACAAACCAGAAGATGTTAGATTTGCAGCCGTTGTTTTAACAAAAAATGGCAATATTTATGCATCAGGCCAATATTACTCAGACACATACTCCTTAACTCTTCATGCAGAACAAGCAGCATTAGCTCATGCCGCAGCCCACGGTGAGTATGAGATAGAAAAAATCGCTGTGATAGCAAATGAAACAGCAGTTAAGTTTAACAATAATCAAACTGTCTATCCTTGCCATATGTGCAAGCAATTGCTTTGGGAAAGCCATTTACGTTCAAAGATAAATACAGAAATCATAATTCTTAATCCACAAGGAAATATTTTAGAAAGGTTTAACCTTCTTGATATTATCAATCATCCATGGCCAAAAGTTTAAAACCGATTAAGCTTAACCTTAAAGAGACAGTCGAGTTAATTCCAACTGCTCCTTTTGCTTTTGATTCTACCTTTCATAAGCCGGATCATTTTACTTCAGGAGATAACTTATGGGAAAAAGGAATGAAGTGGCAGACTTGGAATTGGCAAGGTGAGTGTTTAGGTTTAAAGTTTATAAATAAAGGAACGATCGAAAAACCAAAAATTTTATTAACTATTTATTCTCAAAAGCCATTAAATGAAGAGTTTAAAAATTCACTAATTAAAGAAATTAAATATCTATATAACCTAGATTTAAATTTAAGCGATTTTTATAAGAGGTTTGAAAAGGATCAAGTTTTAGGCCCAATTATTAAAAAGTTTAAAGGGATGAAACCCGGTCA
>JAMCTK010000032.1 GCA_023381035.1 Patescibacteria group bacterium | reverse complement strand
AAACAAACTCCGCAAGATTATACCGCGCAACAAATTCAAGTACTCGAAGGGTTAGAGCCAGTTAGAAAAAGACCGGGAATGTATATCGGTTCTACTGATTCGATAGGTCTCCACGAATCTTTGAGAGAAATTATCGACAATGCCGTAGACGAAGCTTTAGCAGGATTTGCAAAAAATGTTTGGATCATGCTTAACAATGACGGAAGCGCAACAGTTGTTGATGACGGACGTGGAATTCCCGTTGATATAATGCCGCAATTTAAGAAATCGGCGCTGGAAATCGTAATGACTAAACTTCATGCCGGTGGAAAATTTGGAGGATCAGCTTATAAAATCTCTGGGGGACTTCATGGTGTTGGATCATCTGTTGTTAACGCTCTTTCTAAGTGGATGTGGGTTGAAGTAAAAAAAGACGGAAAAGTCCACAGACAAGAATATGAAAGGGGAATTGCCAAGACCCCGTTAATCGTCAACGATAAACCTGAAGTAAAAAACATTCACAATAAGACAGGAACAACCGTAACCTTTTTACCAGATGACCAAATCTTCCAGACAACTAGTTTTGAATTTGACACTGTAAAAAAAGCAATCCGCGAAAGAGCTTATTTAGTACCTAATTTGTATTTCCACCTTTTTGATTTACGAGAGGGACAAGAAAAAGAAATCAACTATTATTTTGAAGGTGGAATTACGGCGCTTGTTGAAAAATTAAACGAAAACAAAAACCCTCTTCATGAAGCAATAACTATTAATAGAACTGATAAGGATGTTGAAGTAGAAATTGCTCTTCAGTACAACAATATGTATAACGAAAATGTCGAAAGCTACGTAAACGTCATCAACACCATAAACGGAGGAACACATTTAACCGGATTCCGAATGGCTCTAACTCGCGCTATCAATGATTATGGCAAAAAAATAGGCTCATTTAAAAACGATGATGATTCCATAACCGGAGACGATACGAGAGAGGGATTAACCGCTGTCGTTTATGTAAAAATGCCTCAGGATAGAATTCAATTTGAGGGTCAAACAAAAGGAAAACTTGGTAATTCTGAAATTCAACCCGTTGTTCAATCAATTGTAAAAGATGGATTAACTACATATTTTGAGGAAAATCCAGGAACAGGGAGAAGAATTTTGGAAAAAGTTTGGCTTGCGGCAAAAGCCAGAATGGCTGCTAAAGCTGCCAAGGAAGCAATTCTTCGAAAAGGTGCTCTTGAGGGATCTTCGCTACCAGGGAAACTAGCAGATTGCCAGGAAAAAGACCCAAGCGTTTCAGAGCTTTATTTAGTTGAGGGAGATTCAGCAGGCGGTTCCGCAAAACAGGGAAGAGACAGAAAATTCCAAGCTATTCTTCCCTTAAAAGGAAAGATTTTAAACACTGAAAGAGCAAGGCTTGATAAGATAATCGAACACGAAGAGGTTAAGAATTTAATTATCGCACTTGGAGCCGGAATAGGGGAGAACACCAGGTTTGAAAAATTAAGATACCACAGAATTATAATTATGACTGATGCAGATGTAGACGGACAACATATAGAAACATTAATTTTAACTTTCTTTTACAGGCATCTGCCGGAAATTATTAGACAGGGCTATCTATATATTGCCCAACCTCCACTTTACAAAATTACCCATGGCAAAATTACAACCTATGTACTAACAGATTTGGAAAAAGATGACTACATTAAAAAAATTGGAAACGGAGTAAAAGTAGGAACCCAGAGATATAAGGGTCTTGGAGAAATGAATCCAGATCAGCTTTGGGAAACAACTATGAACCCGAAAAACAGAAGCCTAAAGCAAGTCCGCATTGATGATGCTGAAGAAGCTGATGCTGTTTTTACGATGCTTATGGGAGATGAAGTTCCACCAAGAAAACATTTTATTCAGAGCAATGCTAAAACAGCAACTTTAGATATTTAATATGAAGAAAATAAGTATGCGACATTTTACAATCGACACACCTTCCAAATTTTGGGCAACTCCGTTTGGATATCACATCCATAAAGGGGTCATAGGCTTAATTTTAATGATTGTTGGATTAATCATAATTTTAAACGATTTAAATCTCGGAGCAATTATATTTGCTCTTGGACTAGGAATTGTAATTATGGATACAATTGGACACATTTATACAAATTGGCATAAAACAATTGTTTTCATAGAAAAGCACAAAGGGTTAACATATAAAAAAGGTGGATATAAGAAAAAGGAGGTGAATAATCTTGGACATTAAAAAATTACCGGTTGGAAAAAACCCGCCGGAAGAGTTGAATGTTTTCATAGAAATACCAAAAGACAGCAATATTAAATATGAACTGGATAAAGAAAGCGGAATAGTTTTTGTTGACAGATTTCTCTACACAGCAATGAACTTTCCTTTTAATTATGGATTTGTTCCAAATACTTTAGCAGATGACGGTGATCCTTTAGACGTAATAGTTTTGTCTGATCAAGTGCTTTCTCCGGGAACGGTTATTCCTTCAAAGCCTATTGGTTATTTGGAAATGGAGGACGAAGCCGGTAACGATACAAAAATTGTTGCAGTTCCGACCAAAAAAATAGATCCCTTGTTTGGTTCGTATGAAGATGTAAAAGATATTCCTGAAGCGATTAAAAACAAGATTAAACATTTTTTTGAAAATTACAAAACATTGGAACCTGGTAAGTGGGTCAAATTAAAAGACTGGAAAGGAAAGACAGAGGCCTTAGAGACTGTAAAAAAAGCAATTAAATAACTGCCATAGATTAATTTTACTTAATCTAAATGGTAAGATATTTTTGTTTTGAATTAGAATTTAATTTATACAAATATGGAAGAAGAAGCAAAAAACAATATAGGTAGAATTGAGCAAGTAGAAATTACTTCCGAGGTTAAAAAAGCATATCTTGATTATGCCATGTCGGTTATTGTTTCTCGTGCACTGCCGGATGTAAGGGACGGCTTAAAGCCTGTACACCGCAGAATCCTTTATGCAATGCATGAAATAAACCTTACTCATTCGGCAAAATTCTCAAAATGTGCAAAGATTGTCGGAGAAGTTATGGGAAAATACCATCCTCATGGAGATATTCCAATCTATGATTCCTTAGTAAGGATGGCTCAAGACTTTTCCATGCGTTATCCCTTAATTGATGGGCAAGGAAACTTCGGTTCAATGGATGGAGATCCACCAGCCCATATGCGTTACACAGAGGCCAGAATGGCAGCAATATCTGATGAGATGTTGCGCGACTTAGACAAGGAAACTGTTGACTATCTGGACAATTTCGACGGATCCCTTAAGGAACCTTTATTCTTACCAAGCTTGCTTCCGAATCTTTTACTTATGGGCTCCGAAGGTATTGCTGTTGGAATGGCTACAAAAATTCCACCCCACAATCTTTCGGAATTAATCGATGCAATAAATCACATGATCGGAAAAACCAAGTTTGATCATGACGGAAAAGGTAAACTCTCAATTACATCTGACGTAACAATTGACGAACTTTTGGAACATGTAAAAGGTCCTGATTTTCCAACTGCAGGAGCAATTTACGACATTGAGCAGATCAGAAGCGTCTACACAACGGGTAAAGGCAGAATTATTATTCGAGGTAAAGCAGATATCGAAGAGATCAGTGGTGGAAAATCTGCCATTATCATTACGGAACTTCCGTACCAAGTTAACAAAGCCATGCTTGTTGCTCGCATTGCTGATTTAGCAAAAGAAAAGAAAATCGAAGGAATTTCCGATCTAAGAGATGAATCAGACAGACAAGGCACAAGAGTTGTTGTTGAACTAAAAAGAGATTCATCGCCGAAAAAAATATTAAATAATCTTTTTAAGCATACTGCTCTTCAGACTTCTTTCCCGGCAAATATCGTTGCGCTGGTCGATGGAACACCACAAACTCTAAACCTCAAAACAATATTGGAAGAATACATTAAGCATAGATACGCTGTTGTTAGAAAAAGATCAGAGTTTGAACTTAAACAAGCTAAAGCAAGACTTCATATACTAGAAGGTCTTAAGATTGCGGTCGAAAATCTTGACGCCGTTATCAAGACTATCCGCGAATCAAAAACACAAGACGATGCAAAGAAAAACTTAATGGAGAAGTTCAAGCTATCAGAACTTCAAGCAACAGCTATTCTTGATCTTCAGCTCAGAAGGCTGGCAGCACTTGAAAGACAGAAAATAGAAGATGAATACCAAATGGTTAAAGAAACAATAGAATATCTTGAAGATTTACTTGCTCATCCTAACAAAATATTAGATGTTGTAAAAGGAGAGCTTGTTAGATTAAAAGAAAAGTATGGCGACGGACGAAGAACTAAGGTATACAAAAGTAAAGTTGGAGAATTTTCCGATGAAGACTTAATTGCGAACGAACCTACCGTCATAACTTTAACCTCAACAGGTTATGTTAAAAGACAAAGCCTTCTTAGCTTCAAAACCCAACACAGAGGCGGTAAAGGAATAAGAGGAATGACAACCAAAGATGAAGACTCCATAGCACATATTCACTATGCACAAACTCACGACAATCTTTTGTTCTTCACTAATAAGGGAAAGGTTTATCAGTTAAGAGCATACGAAATAAATGAATCTTCAAGAACCAGCAAGGGCACGGCGATCGTCAACCTACTCAACATAGAATCAGGAGAAAGAGTGGAATCATTCATCAGTTACAAAAAAGATCAAAAAGGAGGATTTATATTCCTGACAACTCGCAAAGGAACTGTTAAAAAATCCAAGCTTTCAGAGTTTGAAAATATTAGAAGAACGGGAATTTTAGCCATAAAACTGGATAAAGGTGATGAGCTTGCCTGGAGTAAATTAACCGATGGTGAAAATGATGTAATTCTTGCAACCAAAAACGGTAAGGCAATAAGATTTTCCGAAAAAGAATCAAGGCCAATGGGAAGAGCCACAAGGGGAGTAAGAGGTATTAAACTCTTAGAAGATGACCAAGTCAAAGGGATGGATATTATTGACAACACCCACGAGGTAGAATTATTAACGATTATGGAAAAAGGACTTGGTAAAAAAACCTCATCTAAATTATTCAGGGGTCAAACCAGAGGAGGACAGGGAGTTAAGATCGCCAAAGTTACTCCAAAAACAGGAAAAGTCGTATTTGCACAAGTTGTTCCTGATAATTGCAAGGAATTGATTATTACTTCTGTAAAAGGACAGATTGTTAAACTGGAATTAAGCTCAATCCCAAAGCTTTCCCGCGATACACAAGGAGTAATTCTAATGAGATTTTCAAATCCTAATGACCATGTTGCATCTGCTACCTACATAGACGATGAAAGTTGACGGTAAAAAGATTGCAGAGCAAATTTTTGAAGACCTCAAGCAAAAAATTATCCTACTTAAAAAAAGACATATTATTCCTCATTTGGCCATAATTCTAGTTGGCAATAACCCTGCTTCCATTAGCTATGTTAATCAAAAAAAAATAAAGTCGGAATATATTGGCGCAAAAACATCTATTTATAGTTTTGAAGACTTCACTAAACAAGACGAAATAGAAGAATTAGTCAAGAAATTAAACGTAAACCCAAAAATTCATGGAATAATAATTCAAAGACCGCTTCCTCAACATATTGATGAACAATGGGCGAAAGATATAGTTATACCGGAAAAAGATATTGACGGATTTTTACCTAATTCAAAATTTATTGAACCAATAGCAGAGGCTGTTCTTGAGATTCTTAAAGTTATCCACTCAGATATTCAACTAAGAGAGTCACAGACTCAAGGAAGAACTTGTTTTTCTTTTAACGTATGGCTAAAACTAAAAAATATCGTTGTAGTTGGAAAAGGACCAACGGGCGGAAAACCAGTAATAAATCTATTCCGCAAATTGGGAATTAAACCCTTGATCGTTGACAGCAAGACATTAAATCCAGGAGAAATAATTAAATCCTCTGAAATTTTAATTTCTACTGTCGGAAGAGACGTGATAAGAACCAATGAGGTTAAAAAGGGAGCAATCGTAATTGGGATTGGCATGCATAAGAAAAGAGAAGATGGAAAATTGTATCCTGACTATGTCCAGGAAGAAATAGCTAAAATAGCCAGTTATTATACTCCTGTTCCTGGAGGCGTTGGCCCCATTAATGTGGCAATGCTTTTGAAGAATTTGATTCTGGCAATAGATCCTAACTTTTAGGCTGAACTGGTGGTTGTTCAGAGGAATTTCTTAATGCACGTTCATGATTTTCTCTTCTACTAAGTTGATTTCCTGAAATTCCTCCAAAAACTAAACCCGACAATAACCCTGCACCGATTCGAGCCAAACCTCTTCTGGAAACCTTGTAATAACTAAATTTCTCTACATATTCTGTATTCACGTTACCCGAAAGCGTTGCTCCTGCTCCAACAACTGCTCCAATACCAGCCCCACCTACTGTGTATTCTATTTCTCGAGAAGGTTCACTTTTAGTATTTTTGCTTTTTTTAAAAGCCTTAGCATGTTCACTTGCAGAAAAAACCAAGACAATTGAAGCAAGTCCAGTTTTTTTAAGAAAATCGCCTCGACTCATCCTTGTTTCCAATGGGATTTCTTTGTTCGGCATGGCTGGAATAGTACCATTTTCCCATGAGCTTGTCAAAAAGCGATTCCCGACTGACTATTTAAAATAGATGTTGACTGACCAAGCTAATTCCTGTAAACTTTAATCCCAGAGCGAGAAACTGTCCTCTGGTTTTTTTATGGGTAAAAATATTGATGGAAAATTTAAAGGCAAGGATATTCTTTCGTTAAACCAGTTTTCAGTTCAAGATCTTCAACAACTTTTTAGGCTTACTAAAAAAATTAAATCCTCACATGCTTATCCTTCGTCTCTTAGGGGAAAACTTATAGCTCTTTTGTTTTATGAACCCTCAAGCAGAACTTTTGGATCTTTTAATGCAGCTGTAAAACGTCTCGGAGGGAACACTATTGATATATTAGATCCCAAAACCTTTTCTTCTGTTTCCAAAGGTGAAACTTTGGAAGACACAATTAAAGTTTTTCAAACTTATTCAGATGCAATAGTAATACGCCATCCCGAAATTGGAGCAGCTCAGCAAGCAGCTGACGCAGCGGACATACCCGTCATTAACGCCGGGGACGGAGTAGGGGAACATCCAACACAAGCACTCTTGGATTTATTCACAATTTATGAGAATTGCAATAAATTGGATAACTTAACGGGAGTTATCGCAGGCGACATTCTAAATGGCAGAACTGTCCATTCTTTAATAAGAGGACTTACAAAATTCAAAAAAAATACCCTGTATCTTCTTTCCCCTAAAAGTCTTAAGTTAACGCGTCAGGAGTATCAAGAATTTTCTCAAAACTTAAAACTGATTGAAATAGAAAACGAACAAGAAATGCCTCAAAATGCAGATTTCTGGTATTGGACAAGAGTTCAGAAAGAAAGATTTAAGAACCAAAAAGATTATGAGAAGGTCAAAAATCAGTTTGTAGTTTCAAAAAAATTGATGAATGAATACGCTGGAAATAAAACAATTCTAATGCATCCGTTACCAAGGGTGGGAGAAATTTTAAAAGAAGTTGATAATGATCCAAGATCATTATATTTAAAAACTCAAGTTAAAAACGGCATGTTTGTTCGAATGGCATTACTAAGCTTAATCTTAGGAAAAAATTAAACAGATGTTTGGTAAATTAATATTTGAAGACGGAACAGAATTTGAGGGAAAAAGTTTTGGATTTAATAAA
>JAMCTK010000031.1:306-8731 GCA_023381035.1 Patescibacteria group bacterium | reverse complement strand
AAGCAGTAAAAGCAATTCCCAGCCAATCCACAAAACCATAAGTAAAATACAATTTAACATGCTTCTCTGTCGGAACTACCATCATATATGATGGTGAAACTAAATAAGGACCATACGCTCCTTTAACACGCCACGTCGGAAAGTATGTTGTTTTTACAATATATGGCAAACCTACTGCCTTAACATCAAATTCAACATAATCTTTTCCACTAATAATGTTTTCAGGTGCTTTAGCATCTCGAGAACTATATGAAGCTTGCAAAACACTAAGATAGTCTTTCTCCTTGTTATTGGTATAGAAAACAATAGGTTTTTCTAAATCCTCTCCCTTAAACCATTCAATAGATCTTTTTAGCCAATCCTTGTTTTTCTTATCAATTTCAAAGCTTTTAACCGATTCAACCAAGGCGGAATTTTCTAGTTGATATACCCTAAACTGACCTGCGTCTTGAATAACCTTTAGTTCTTTGGAATTCTCCGCTTCTCTTTTTATCTCCTCTGTATAGGCAATGAAATACGAGGTTCCTGAGAGCTGCATGTGTCTAATTCCCTTGGCAAAATCAAAAGGAGGATATTCAAAACCAGCTATTGCCGAAGTTGGTCTTTGTGTTGTCTCTGATTGAGTTATGAAATGAAATGGAGAATTTAAAGCAGAATCAACCAGAAGTCCTTCAAATGTCGGCTGACCGGTAAAAACAGGAATTGTTTCCAATACTCTGGTAGTGCCGTATTTATCAAACTCAGGACGATATTCCCACATTACTCTTCCCTGAGGGATCTTTTTTAAATACGAAAAGAGTCCGTTTAATTCTCTCCAGGTTGATTTGTTTTCATATCCCTCAAAGTTCCATTTGAACCAGAAAGAAGAAAAAGAAACATTTCTTTTAACTACACTGAGGGAAAAAACCATAAAAACTACTATTACTATAAGGGGCAAGAAAGATACCCATTTCCTAATAATAATAGCAACAGAGCCATAAAAATAGGCTGCCATAAGAAAAGTACTGAATAAAACATAGGGTAAAAACCGGTTATTCCAGATATTTGATTTATCAACTAGGGCATATGCTAAAGAGGTAATAAGAAAAAGAACAAAAAGCCCAACTAGTCGTTTTTCTCTCTTGATTACAGCCAGTAAAATCCCCAAACCTCCCCCGATTGTCAGATAGCGTAAGTGTGGAGGAAAAATCTCATCAAGTTTTATTTGCTTCCCCCACTCCATATATCCGCTATATTCTTTATAAAAGACAAGTCCGAAGGTCCAAAAAGCAGTTAAGAGGAATATTCCAAGATAAATATTGAAAACGTAAAGTATGTTTTGCTTTATTTTCTTACTTTGAAAAATAAGAAATGGGGCAATAAATATTGTTAGAATGGCTGAAACCGGATGGGTAAGCATAACCGAAGAACCTAAAAGTATGTTGAAAACAAAAAATTTGCGCTCAACCATCCCTTTATACATAAGTCCCAAGAAAAGCAAAAGAAGACCTATGCTCACAGTATGGGAAAACTGTCCTGATAAAAGACTGGGCAAATTGCCTCCATAGATAGTAAACTTCTCAAAAAACAAGAGTGACAAAGAAAAAACAGCTCCTAACTGAGGTATGGGAAATTTCATTCCTAACCATTTAAAAAAGAAATATGCTGCTATCGGATAGATAATTACACCTAAAAATATAATCAGCTTAAAAGAAATATTTATTGGAATAACAAAGCTCAATAAAGTTGCCAGAAAAAACATTAATGGAGGGTAATAATATAAAAATGGAAAACCGCTATACCAATCCGGAGACCACCACCTTATTAACGGAAAAATCTGTTTTAGATAATAAGGCATGTAGATATGGGATCCTGTATCCCCTCCTGAAATAACGGTATTTGCAAAAAGCAACCTAATATCCAATAAGTAAAGCATGAGACCATAAATTAAAACAAAAGTTAAAACAGTAATAAACTTTTCCAAATTTGTTCTTTTGATTACTATTCTAAAACCCTTATTCATTGTTAGTATCTCCTATTATTCTAGTGGTTATGATGTTGTTTTGGCAAACTTGCTAAACTACGGACAACTGGTGTTTTCTGCAGAATTTTGAGGATTACAATCAGTGTTATTTGTTGAATACCCACTAGGAGCACTCGCACCTGCACACACAAACGCTGATGAAGGTCCTATGTATGGCTTTAAGGCAAACATTATGGATACGTCACTATATGTTAATCCATTTGTTCCTGTGTATGCTGCTGTTTTAGTTCCGGTTGAACCTGCTGCTGCTTGAATCATTTGAAATCCAGACATGCCCATTTTATAATATGATTGCTCCACAAATCGCAGCATACCAGAAGGAGAAGACCAACAATTATTTGCGCATGCATTTGCTTCTGCACTTCCGTTAGATCCTCCATGAGCAGAAATAACCATATTATTAGTTGATGCCGTAGTAATTGCTGAAGAAGCAAAAGTATTACCGGCAGCACTGGAAGGTCCGACTGCAGAACTGGTTGCATTATAATAGCTTGCTATATAACCAATATTATAAAATGTGCCAGCGTAAGCATTCGAAACGTTAAAAGTGTAACTTGCAGGTTCAGACCCACCCGCTTCCTTATAAAACGTCGACAATCTACCATAGCTAGAAAAAACCCTATATTCACTACCTGTGTTTATTTGAAACCATCCTGCTGGAGCATCAATGGAGCTTGCTGCTGCCGGAACCTGATAAACTGAGAAAGCATATATTGCCGCAATTAAAGTATCTCCCTGAGCTGTTCCTGTTGGTTTATTTAAGACAAAATTCCCAGTAGCAGTAGTGCTTGATTTATTAATTGAGCTTCTTCTTGTAATGGTGTAGTCTCCTGTTGCTGCTCCATAAGTATCTCCATCAATGTCTGAATAAACAGTAAGTGTTTGGTATTTTGCAACATCTGCTGGCATGCAGTCTGTACCAGTACTAGCATATCCCGCAGGCAAAGAATTTCCTGAACAAATCGATGACGGGGTTTGAGTAACAGATGGTCTTATGCTGAAAAGTATTGCAGCACCATTACCCATATTGTTTGCTTGTGCCTGCACCGCACCTGATGCTCCAGGTGTAGCCTGAACTTTTTCCGCAATAGCAGTTGCAGCATTGGTTGTTCCACTATCCATAACTTCTGTAAATCCATTAGTCCAATTAGAAAAAGTTCTATTTTGATCTATTCCTATGACTGCTACTAGAAGTGAATCAGGGAAAGTAGTTGTTATGGAACTTGCATCAATAGTGTATTGGATCCAACCTGTAGCAACACTATGTTCTATGACAAATGGACTTGAAGAAAAATTATAGTATGTCCGGATCTTGCCGGCGTAATATGCTGTTGCTCTAGCATCCCAGCTAAACACATAAGTTGCAGGTTCTGACCCTGTCGCAACTTTATAATAAACAGCTGTCATTCCTGTTCCACCAGCATTCTGTGGATCATTAACAGATTCAAGCACTGTCCATCCATCAGGAGCAGTTATCGCATCTGTATTATATTTTTGAATTACAGCAATAATTAAATCTCCTGTAGTTGTGCCTGTTTGCTTGGTTAGAGTTACACTCGTCCCACTACCAGCTGCTCCTCCTGCTGTTCCCCTATTGCCTACTGCATTTATTGCCCCTACTCCATACCCATCACTATCAGAATCTGTATAACCGTCTAAATTTTGCCATTTAGCTGCATCTGTATCCAAACAATCAGCAATACTAAGAGAGGTTAAAACATTTCTTCTACTATGATTTGCAGGCTGGGAACTTTGCGCAAGTAAGCTTGGATTTGCTGTTGTCGGACGAGCATCTCCATCTTGATTTGGTGCCCAAAGAGGCTTTTTAACTAATTGTCCTGTTTTATTAATGGCAATAGTTCCTCCAGGCTTACCAACACTCATTAATCCAAATGCTACTGACTGACCGGCGTTAATAGTTAAAGTTTTACCAGAGCCAATTGTTAAGACAGCAGAATTTGAAGCACCTGTTCCCGCATCCACCCCATCTACAGTATTTTGAAAAGCACAGCTTGTTGTCACGGTATAATTTCCAGATAAGGGAACTCCAGCGCAAGCTGCAAAAACTTTATCCTTGGGTACTTGGAGAAACAATGCAAGAAAAAATACTGATAAGAAAATTTTTGTTTTCATCTAAAGCTTAGTTCTAACTTGGAAATATCCTTAATGCTATTTTTTGCGGTAATATATGGCAAGTAAACATAATCATGCGAATCATTTGTAATTACGAAGACCTGCCATTCACCTTCTGTTACTGTTCCTGATATTAACTTAAAAGGATAAATTTTCGCTCCATGGTCTGTAGTTAAATTCAATTCTATACTCGTTATACTTGCTCCTTTTTTATCTTTAATTTTTACTTTATATATTTGCTCCTGACCTTTTTTAGGATCAAATTCATTTACCCAAACTTCAGATATTAAAGGGTTTTGTCCCGAACTTACCGTATAGGTTTGCGGACCTTTAGCTATCGGCCTTGGTGTTGGCGTAGGGATTGGAGTAGGCTTAGTGATATTTCTGATGCCTGCAAATTTGTTATATAAATCTTTTTTTGTGGAGGCAGGCATCAGAGCTAAAATAACTACGGAAATTACGAAAATAAAGGCAATACTTCCGGTGAAGATGGTTATGCTTGTTAGATAGTTGTCCTCACCTCTCAATCTGTCACGGAGGGTAATAAGGTAGTCTTTAATTTTTTGCATGGACAGTTTAATCTTTATTTAATAATAGAAAACAAGCTTGCGCTTGTCAATTTCTTAACTCTTAAAGGACTTATCTCATCCTCCAGGACATACATTGCTACAGCTTCTTTCACAATAGCAAACATTTGAACCACCATGTATTAGGCATAAACCTGTTGGATCAGTACCTATGTCATTACACCTTTGCGGAGAGCTGGTGCATGCATAATAGTTTCCTCCCGGGCAAGGACCAATGGTCGGGGTTGGTACGCTTGTTGGAGGTGGAACTATCACGGTTGGAGTAGGTATATTTGTTGGCACGGGTGTTGATGTCGGCAAGAGAATAGGTGTTGGTACGCTTGTAATACTTGTACAATCGACACTTCCTGAAACAATACAATAGTCATATTTTGCCGTCATTGTTCCACACATTGAATAAACAGGACATGTTTCACAGCGGTAACTTGTTAGTGCTTTCGTTGGCTCTGGAGAATCGGGAACGTAGAAACAAGTAGTGCTTTTTGAAGAAAGCTGATTTCTAGTCATTTCCAATTTTGCATAAATCACATTCCACTGAGGACAACTACTGGAACTGTCAGTTTGATAAATATAGCACCGAGGAGATGCTCCTGTGCAACCTTTGTCTTGAGGAACCTCTTTCATATACACTACTCCGTTCTCTTCCCACTCCTGACCAAAGGGAATATTTTGATCTTGGGTTGGATAACAATTATGATCATTGTAATATGTATCAAGCGCCTGTCTAATCTGAGCAAGATCGCTTCTTTTTTGTGCATCGGATGATTTACGCAGTTGATCAAGAGGATTAATTGCAAAGACAGAAATAAAAATTAAAACTCCTAAAATCATAATAACTATTAGGAGTTCAATTAAACTCAAGCCTTTTTGCAAAGATTTGCGGAAATGTTTGGGCAGTTTTTTCATCTAATTAAGTATGACTCTTTTCTAAAATCGTTGTCAACATCTTTAGAATTCAAAGCACCCTTTATCTTCTTAAGCTTCTATGAAAGTTCTTGAAGACCTGCACTCAATAAAGTGAAGTGGACCCGACGGGGATCGAACCCGCTACCCTCTGGCTGCCAGCCAGACGTTCAACCATTTAAACTTCAGGCCCCTCAGTTAGGACTTCATTATATATTAAATCTGACAGAGATTCCAATTCTAATTGAACTTTCGTATCTAAATAATCAACTCTGAGCACACCTTTGTAATTTTTCTTTTTTGTTGGTTTCCCAATCGTCCTTGGATCAATTCGAGTTTTATAAAATAAATTTTTGGGTATTTTGACAATATCGTACCAGAATTCTTCCAATTCTTCTGTATTCTGATCTGCTCGACACTGAACCGTACATCGAACCTTTTCTAACTTAAAATCAAAACATTTCTTCAACAATTTAAGAAAAATGATAATAATTCTTGGATCCGAACTTCCTAGACTAAAAGATCCGCTTTTTGATGAATATTTACTGGCTTCCCCCAAACAAAGCATAGCCAAAGCAATCTTTGCTACTTTCTGATCACGAATCGAAGTTGCAATAGGAAAGTTAATATCATCTAGGTTGCGAAGAAATTCTTGCCTCTTTATCTTGTTGATCTCTAATGCAATAAGACGCCCTTTATTTCGATTGATTGTGTTTAGTTTATTAATCTTATTAAAGTATTCTCTGGGAAGGATGACTCCTCTACATAAATTTGAAAGAGTGCTTTTCGGTATTTGCGTTTTCAAATCTTTCCTGATTTCGCTGTATGTTTTCCCTTTTGACCGCAAGAGTCTTATTGCTTCAACTGTAGAAGGTGCATATTTGGACATACTATAATCGTACCCCAGATAAACACAATGTGCAATATAGAAAATAAAGCTTGCTAATGATTATTTGCGAAGCGGGACAAATCGTCTTTTGGTGGACCATGGGAGAATCGAACTCCCGCCTCTGCAATGCGAATGCAGCGTATTGCCACTGTACCAATGGCCCCAAACCTACCATATTTTATCACAAAGAAATTGATTTTTATTTCAAGACGAGAGACTTCCCAACAATCGATTACTGCAGTATTGCCATGGGGTTAATAAGAGCTCCGTTTCTGCTAACCTCAAAGTGAAGATGAGGCCCTGTTGTTCTTCCTGTCATTCCAACCCAACCAACTACTGTTTTTCCGACTACTACGGATTGTCCCACAGAAACATTTACTCCTGATAAATGATTGTAATGAGTGGCAATTCCTGAGCCGTTATCTATCCAGAGGTTTGTTCCATATCCTCCATCCCAGCTTCCAACTGAAACAGAAGTAACTCTTCCATTTTCTGCTGCAACAACAGGAGTTCCGACAGGTGCTGTTATATCAAGTGCCATGTGATACCAAGAGGCATATTGACTAATTCCTCCTCCAAGAGGCCAGGCAAATCCACCAGGAGAAACAGGTACTGGTCCAGCATAATATTGCCTACCAACGTCTTGTTTTACTCTTGGCTTTTCCGAAGGTTTTACACCATCAGGAACAATTAAAATTTGTCCAACTACTAATGAAAAAGTTTCTGGATTTGCAAATTCATTAAATGGAAAGTCTACTATCTGCTGCGGATTGGCATCATAAACTTTTGCGATAGAGTAAACAGTTTCTCCTGAAGCAACCTTATGAGCAATACCTGTTACTGAAAGAATCTTCAAGGTGTCTCCTACCGTAATATCGTCTCCCGTCATGTCATTTGCCCAGCGGATTGTGTCCTCAGAAATCCCAAATTTTCTGGCAATTGTTGAAACAGTATCTCCTCTTTGAACCGTGTATTCAATTGTTTTATCCCTAGGTTTTTGTGAAATATCAGTTTGAAAAACATTAGCATCAACTGAAATTGACTGCTCTGTATTTGATTCTGTTATTTTAGCTGATGTTGAAGAGCTTGCGGAAAAAACTGGGTAGGTACTGGCTAAAAGAGGTGCCACAATAAGACCAATTCCCACAACGGAAATAGTGGCAAAATGCAAAAACATTCTATTGTATCTACCTCTTTTAATAATAAAAAGCTTTACACAAGCATTCTTATTTTTCTCAAAAACAACAGAAAACCCAAAGATTTTCTTGTGAATGTATTGAGCAAAGAACTTAGAAAAACCGGAGACCTCGGCTAGAAAGTTTTTTATGGGTCCTTTAATAGAAACCCGACGACGCTTAGACAGCATGAACATCAATTGAATACTTTAACAAATGAGCTATATTAAGTCAAATTTTGTGGCTAAAATTTAACAACCAATTAGGCTTGTGATTTTCCCAAATTTTCCAAGAAGTCTTCGTTAGTCTCTGTCTTTCCAAGTCTTTCAACTAAAGCACTTGTTCTCTCGTCATCTCCAAGCATATAAAGCATCCTTCTAACCGTTACTATTTTCTTCAGTTTATCCTCGGAAATCAAAAGCTCCTCCTGTCTGGTTCCGGACCTTTCAATGTTAATTGCTGGAAAGATTCTCTTATCTGCCAATCTTCTATCTAGATGAAGCTCCATGTTGCCGGTACCTTTAAACTCTTCGTAGATCAAATCATCCATCCTGGATCCAGTTTCAACCAAAGCAGTTCCAATAATAGTTAATGATCCGCCTTCTTTGCAGTTTCTGGCTGCGCCAAAAAACCTTTTTGCCGGCCACAAAGCTGCCGGATCAAATCCTCCTGAAAGTGTTCTTCCACTTGGAGCTACTGAAAGATTGTAGGCTCT
>JAMCTK010000031.1:0-296 GCA_023381035.1 Patescibacteria group bacterium | reverse complement strand
CATGGAGCTTCATCTAGATAGAAGATTGGCAGATAAGAGAATCTAATAGTATGATTACGTCAATTCCTTGCTCAACTAATCTTTTTGCTCTTTCTAAAGCAATATCAGCTACTCTTGTCTGAGCATCTGGTGGTTCGTCAAAGTTAGAGGCAATTACATCTCCTTTTACAGACATACTAATATCAGTTACCTCTTCTGGTCTCTCTCCAATTAAAGCTGCCATTAGATGTACTTCCGGAAAGTTCTTAGTAATTCCTGCTGCTAATTCCTTAAGAATTGTCGTTTTACCTGCTTTT
>JAMCTK010000030.1 GCA_023381035.1 Patescibacteria group bacterium | reverse complement strand
GCATCTTGTAATTTAATATTTTTATTGTAATAATAAATTCAATCATTATGGAAAAAACAGATAAAATCACTTTAGGCTTAAGAGGTAGAGAAATTTTTGCATATACCATATTTTTACTTGTATTTGGTTCCCCTATTATTATTATTGGTCTAATATTTGCTCAACATTCACAAACTCAACTAGTTGGACTAATTCTTCTATTATTAGGACTGATTTTTAGCGGTTATTTTATATTTCTTTGTATTATGCAAAACAGAAAAAATATCTCAATAAACAAAAATAGCTTAACATTACTGACGCCTAACTTGCGCGGTTCTTGGGTAAAAAAGACAATTGACTTATCGAAGACAAAAAGCATTGGGTTTGTAAAAACCACAAGTTTACTTTATATGAAAAACACAATTATGCCAGTAGGTATTCAACATCTAGCTTTTATCAATGAAGATCAAAGCATTACCCAACTACCTATAAATCAATTTAAAACTTCAGATGTCAAAAAAATATTAAACTTAATTCATCAGAATAATCCCTATATTGGATTTGCCCCAGAAATAACCACTTATTTAAATAGCTGAATAGCTTACAAAGAGGATGAAAGTTCGATTCCCGTGTCTTCGAAATTTAGTTAGCCATAAGTTTATGAAGAAATACGAAGTTACTTTGAACCGCTATATTGAGGTTAAAAGCAGCAAAAAAGACTTTTCTGGTGACACTGCCCCGTCTGGAGCGGGTGATGCAAATTGGTTTAGACCCCTTTGCGATCAAATCTTGACTCAGTTTAGCAAGTTAATGGAGATCTATCAAGCACTGGAGGAAGAAAAATGAGCTCAAGTCTGCTCAACTCCCAGCTTTTTGATGAAAAGACATTTTATCAAACGTTCCTGCGCGATCTTGAAAATTGTACTAATGAGGTAGTTATTGAAAGCCCCTATATTACTTCTGAAAGGATGAGAACGTTTGATCGTATTTTTCAAAAATTACTTAAACGCAATGTCAAAATTTATATTATTACCCGTGATCCAAAGGAGCACTATGAAGGCATGGAAGTACAATCAGAAGCTGAAATAAGCCATTGCGAGACCTTGGGAATACAAGTTTTATTGTGTGTAGGAAATCACCATAGGAAACTGGCTATTATTGATCGAAAAGTACTTTGGGAAGGAAGCCTAAATATTTTATCTCAGACACATAGTCGCGAAATTATGAGAAGGATAGGCAGTGAAGAATTAACAATACGGATGTTTAAGTTTCTAAAATTAGAGAAGTTTATTTAAAAAGTTAATGATTTAATGCCTAAAGCTTCAGCAATCTTTTTTAGGGTTTCGTAAGAAGGATTAATTTCCCCACGCTCAATAACAGCATAGTAATTAGTATTCATACCTGCTTTTTCTGCTACTTCAGCTTGAGTCATTTTCTTTTTTTCTCTAGCTTCTTTTAGTGTACGACCTAGTTTTTTTAAGTCTTTTGGACTATCCATATGTAGATATTATAACATTTTAGAACCTAAGTTCATAAATTAGGCTATAATCTATCTATGAACGACATTCAGAAAATCTCTGATGAGATCAAAAAACAGTTAAAAGCGATTAATAACGAGACCCTTCAAACTGTTTATAGAGATCATTCAATAGCCGTTGAATACATTAAAAAAGGAACGAAAACCACACAAATAAATTTAAGCGATGAAGAGATTGATAAGCTAGCCTCTGAAATGCAGTCTGTAGCTTTAATGCTTTTAAAGGAAAGAGAGATTAAACTAGTTTAGTTAGATCTACTCTAAACCTTTTCTACCTATCTTATAAATTATATGTTTGCTAAAATTGACTCATGCCAGTATTAAATTGGATTGGAAAAGATGCAGTAGTTAATCATGATAAGAAAGTCCCATTTCGACTTTTAAGAAAAGTTGAGTCTACTTCTGTTGGAAAAGATTCACAAAATCTTATTATTCATGGAGATAATCTTGAGGCACTTAAGGCATTAATGCCTTTTTATTATGGCAAAATTAAGTGCATTTATATTGATCCACCGTACAACACAGGCAATGAAAGCTGGGTTTATAACGATAGAGTAAATTCTCCAAAGATTAAACAGTGGTTGGGTAAAGTAGTTGGACGAGAATCAGAAGATCTTACTCGTCACGATAAATGGCTTTGCATGATGTATCCCCGTTTAAAACTTTTAAGAGATCTACTTGCAGAAGATGGAGCTATTTTTGTTTCAATTGATGACAATGAACACTGTAATTTAAAACAAATAATGGATGAAATATTTGGAGAAGAAAATTTTGTATCTAATATTATTTGGCAAAAAAAATATAGTCCTCAAAACGATGCAAAATACTTTTCAGATATGCACGACTTCATAGTAGTTTACGCAAAGCATAAAAATAAAGGAAACGAAAAAACTGGTTGGGTTAGAAAACTTCTTCCACGCACAGATGAAATGAATGCCCGATATACAAATCGAGATAATGATCCTAGAGGACCCTGGAAATCTAGTGATCTTTCTGTTAAAACCTACAATAAAGTAACCGATTATCCAATTACAACCCCATCGGGAAGAGTTGTTAGCCCTCCATATAGGTCATGTTGGCGAGTCACAAAAGAAAAATTTGAGGAATTAGTAAAGGATAATAGAATTTGGTTCGGAGAAAACGGAAATAGCGTCCCCTCAATTAAGAGATTTTTATCTGAAGTGAGAGATGGAACTGTCCCGGTAACTTTATGGTTTAGGGATGAGGTCGGTGATAATGAAAGAGCTAAAAAAGAGATTAACAATTTATTAAAAGATACTAACCTTACTTTTGAAACCCCTAAACCAATAGAATTATTAAAAAAGATAGCTCGTTTAGCTACAGATCAAGATTCAATTATTCTTGACTCCTTTGCAGGATCAGGAACAACAGGCCATGCTATTTTAGATTTAAATAATGAAGACGGCGGTAATAGAAAATTTATTCTAATCGAGTTAGAGGACAATGTTGCCAAAGACATAACAGCAGACAGAGTGAAACAGTCAATAGATAAGTACAGCTATAAGGATGGCTTCGAATATTGTGAGCTAGACAAACCATTATTTAACGAAAAAGGGCAAATTGAGGATGAATGTAGTTATAATCAGTTTGCAACTTATATATACTTTACCGAAACACAAACAAATATAGATCCAAAAAAGATCAAAGGTAACTATGTTGGAGAATTAGAAGATATAGAATATTATTTGATTTATAAGGAAAAGGGTAAAAACGCTTTAAGCAAGTCATTCCTAAAAAATCTTGAAAAAGGCGGAAAGAAAAAGGTAGTTTATGCTGATAGATGCCTAATTGATGAGGATTTGCTTTTTGAGTACAACATTGTATTTAAACAAATTCCTTATGAAGTAAAGGTTTATTAAATAATGGAACTAAAAAAATATCAAAATACCGCATTAGAAACATTAGAAAACTTTTTACAAGAGTTAAGAAAAGTTGGGCCTAAATATGCCTTCATGGGAATTACCCAAGAACCATATAAATCTGACTTTTTTGGCGAAGTGCCATTTGTTTGCATGAAGATTCCAACCGGTGGAGGAAAAACTTTAGTTGGTTGCCATGCAATACAAAAAATTATGAGTGCTGCTTTGCAAAATAAATTAGATCATGGAATTGTAATATGGTTTACTCCTTCTGAAGCAATAAAATCTCAAACAATTAGGAAGTTCAAAGATCGAAAAGACTGGCATAGGAGAATACTTGATGAATCATTTGATAATAATGTTAAAGTTTTTTCTAACGAGGAAGCTTTAAGTATCCGTAAAGAAGATGTTGCGGATAATCTTTGTATCATAATTTCAAGTTTAGATGCATTCAGAAAAGAAAAAACTCTTCAAAATAAATATAAGGTCTACCAAGAAAATGGTGCGTTATTAGACCATTTCCAAAATATTGGAGAACCAGAGCTTCTAGAACGAGACAGCGAAAATACAATAATTAATTCTTTGGCGAATGTTGTTAGATTAAGCTCACCATTAATAGTTATTGACGAAGGCCATAAAACTCAAACTCAATTATCAATTGATTTTCTTAAAGAGCTAAATCCGAGCTTTATTATCGAATATACAGCTACTCCTCGCGCTGGGAGTAATATTTTAGTAGATATCCATTCCTCAGAACTTAAAAGCGAAGAAATGGTAAAGATTCCTATTGTTCTTGAAAGTGCAACTCAATGGCAAAAATCTGTTGAAGAAGGTATTAGAAAACAAAAAGACCTGGAAAAAGCTGCTAAAAAACTTGGAAATGAATATATTAGACCAATTGTATTAATACAGGCTCAACCTCAAAGTAAGGTTTCTAATAACGTAACCGTTGATCAAATTAAGGACTTCTTGCTTGAGATGAAGATTGATCCAGAGGAAATTGCGATAAAAACATCAGAAAAGAATGAAATTGAGGGTATAAATCTATTCAGTCGAACATGCAAAATTCGCTACATAATTACAGTGAGCGCCCTAGCAGAGGGCTGGGATTGTTCCTTTGCCTATATCCTTGTTTCTGTTGCAAATCTGGGAGCAAAAATTGCCGTGGAGCAAATTATTGGACGTATTTTAAGAATGCCTAATGCACGCAAAAAAGAAATTGAGGAACTTAATAGAAGTTATGTTTTTGCTTCAGCAAGAAATTTTAATGAGGCTGCGGGACAAATTATCTCAGGGTTAGAAGATAACGGGTACAGCAAATATGATTTTGTTAGTGGTGAACAAGACAAACAAGACTATCCTCTCGAAGTTGGGAAAGCAATACAAACAGAACTAAAGGCGCCACTTATGGCTTTTGAGGACACAAAGCTTTCTTTTGAGGATTTGATTGGTGAAGAATTTGAATTATCAAGGCAAAACCATGTGTTTGATTTTGATATTCACTATGATAATGACGGAAGAGCAATAATAGATATTAAAGACAATGATGAGTGGCTTAAAGGAGCTCAACTTTCGCTTAATTTAGGTTACGAAGATAGAAATTATACAAAAGAAGAGTTACTACAATGGCTTGATAAAAAACTAAGATTTCCCTTACTTGAAAAGTCCGATAAAGTTGCATTCCTAAATAAAGCCATTGATTATCAGCTCAGTAAAAGGACTTTAACAGAGCTTTCAGTCAATAGATATTTACTACTGGATAAATTAAACAGCGTTATTGACCAACTACTAGAGAGTTTTGCTAAAAATAATTTTGAACTACTTTTAAAAAAGAATGTTATCTCAGTAAAACCATTTGAAGCTTTCCCAGAAACCATTACTTTAAAGCAGATAGTTCCACAAGAATTTAACAAAAATTTGTATAAGAATATTGATAAATTAAATAAAGAAGAACAAAACTTTGTAGACAGACTCGATCTTGATACTCTTCCAAATATTAAATTTTGGGGAA
>JAMCTK010000029.1 GCA_023381035.1 Patescibacteria group bacterium | reverse complement strand
GTGTTACGAAACCAAAATATAGGAGGAAAGTACAAATGGACTCTCGTGTTATCGTGGCACTGGACCGCCTTAGTCTTGATGAAGCCTTGCACACAACGGATGAGCTATATCCTTATGTGGCCGGCTTCAAGGTTGGCTACAGCGTAGCCTACAAAACATGGATCGATCTGCTAACAATGGAACTGGTCGACGTGGATGAGGCTATGCGAGTACTAGAAAAAACGCAAGACTTCTACAAGGACTTGAGTGATCAGTTGTTCTTGGACCTCAAGATTCACGACACCAGCGACACTATGACTGAGGCCGTAGTTGAAATCACTCGACTTAAGCCGTGGATGTTCAATTTCCACGCTTCAGCCGGCGACAAGGCGATGGCTAACGTGATCGCAAACAAAGGATCGAGCAAGGCAATCGCCATGACCATACCGACGAGCATCTCTCCGAAGGAAGCCGCTTTGATCTATGGGGTTGAGCCTGTTGAAAGAGGCTTATACTTCTTGGATCGGGCGGTTGAACTAGGGGCCGATGGCCTGATCTGCTCAAGTGAAGAGGTCGGAAAATTCTCTTTGAAGTACCCTGGTTTTAGTTTTGTGGTACCAGCAATCCGCCCACTGTGGGCGCGAAAACCGGATGACCAACAGAGGAGAGGAACTCCAGAGTTCGCTATCGCATCTGGAGCAACTTATCTCGTGGTAGGTAGGCCGATCGTCCAAAGCAAAGACTATGGCTTAACCAGGATCCAAGCTGCGAAGATGATCAACGAAGAGGTCGAACGAGCCCTGGAGGCAGCTTAACGCGAGCAAAGAGGAGGATGAGATGATAGAACCAGCACGGCAAAGATGGATTGTTGAACAATGGAGAAGACTTGGTGTCATAAAGAAAGGCCATTTCCTTCTCACTTCCGGTCGCCACTCCGATGAGTATGTCGCCAAGAATCTCATTTATGTACACACGAGATTCACAAGTGAACTCTGTGCCGACATCGCCGAGATGTTCAAGGATCATGGCGTTCAGGCTGTGATTGGGCCTGTTGTTGGTGGTGTAGCTCTATCTCAGTGGGTTGCCTATCACCTTTCGGTGTTTACAGACACTGACGTTTTCTCGCTGTTTGCCGATAAAGACAATGGCAATTTTGCTATTAAGCGAGAATACGATCAGTTCACCGCAAACAACCGGGTCCTCGTGGTCGAGGACATCCTCACTACCGGAGGATCAGTTAAGAAGGTGATCGATGCTGTTCGAGCGAACGGTGGAGAACCTGTTGCCGTAGCGGCGCTGTGTAACCGAGGCGGTGTTACAACCGAGTCACTCGGGGTTCCTGAACTTTCGACGTTGGTCGAACTAAAAATGGATACTTGGGCACCAGCAGATTGCGAGCTGTGTCATAAGTTGGTTCCGATGTCGACTTCGGCTGGACATGCAAAAAGTGCGTGATATTTGGCCTGAGGGGCGCCTTTACCGGATGGTAAAAAGCCCCTCAACAATTTCTTTCTTGCCTCACTTATTTCAATATGTTAAACTTTAAAAATACGGATTTTTATGGATAAGGGTAAGTTTCTCAAATTTATTGATAAAGCGATTGCGGCTTGTTTTTATCTAACCTTTTTTCTCGTACCTCTTGCGGTATCTTCCAAAACTTTTGAGCTTTTTGAGTTCAACAAAATGTGGACTGTATATATTTTTACTCTTTTTGTCGGATTTTTCTGGATTGCAAAAATTCTGGCTTCAGGAAAAATTGTCATAAAGCGAACTCCTTTAGATATTCCAATTCTTTTATTTTTAGCCTCACAGGTTATATCAACAATATTTTCCCTGGATATTCATACGTCGACTTGGGGCTATTATTCAAGATTTAATGGTGGCCTACTTTCAATTTTTTCCTATATTTTCCTTTATTATGCTTTTGTAAACAACCTTACAACTAATGAGGAAAAATTAGAAGATAGAATTAGTTTTAAACTTATTATTGCAAGCCTTTTATCAGGTGCTGTTGTAGCACTCTGGGGCTTTCCCTCGCATTTCGGCTATGATCCAACTTGTCTTGTGTTCCGCGGGTCTTTGGATGTTTTGTGCTGGACTGATGCTTTTCAACCGAAAGTTAGAATTTTTTCAACACTCGGACAACCAAACTGGATGGCGGCTTATGTAAGCGTCTTACTTCCAATAACAATTGCATTTTTGATTCATTTTCTGACAAAGCCTTTCGAAACAAAGAAACTTTCAGCAAAAGGAAAGGTCGAGAAAAGCTTTTCGTTTTGGGGACTGAAATTATCTAAAGAAACGTTGACTTTTGCTTCTATATTTTTTGTTTTTATGCTTTTACTCTATTCTGACCTTATATTTACAAGGTCACAGTCAGGATTTTTAGGATTTGCATCTTCAATTATTTTCTTTATCGGGATTTATGCTTTTTCCGAATTTCGAAAGGCCAAAATTTCTTTTTCTTCTATTTTTAACAATAAGCCTTTCAAGATTTTAGTGGCCAGTAGCGCTTTATTTCTTGTTTGCTGAATTTTTATAGGCCAACCAATTACAAGATTAGATAAATTCACTTTTCCAGAAATAGTAAAAAAATTCAGCAAACAAGAAATTAAAGTAGCTCAAAATACTCCTCCCCAGTCACTTGAGTTTGGAGGGATTACAGATTCTGGAGACATAAGACTCATTGTTTGGCGTGGCGCTCTTGAGATATTTAAAAGAAATCCGATCTTTGGATCTGGAGTTGAAACATTTGCCTATGCTTATTATCAGGTTAGGCCAGCCGAGCACAACTTAGTCTCAGAATGGGACTATCTCTATAACAAAGCGCACAACGAATATCTTAATTATCTTGCAACGACAGGCGCTTTCGGTCTTTTATCTTACCTTTCAATTATTTTTCTCTTCTTATACAAAGCAGTAAAAGAAATAGTTAAGAAAGAAGAAAAGGATTTAGGTTTTTTCCTTGGTATTGCAGTAGTTGCCTCATTTATCTCGATACTTATTTCGGATTTTTTTGGATTTTCAGTTGTAATTCTAAATCTATATCTTTTCCTGATACCAGTGTTGTTCTATAGTTTAATTGGAAGATCGGATGTATTTAAAGAAAAAGTTTTTAATTTTGCAAAAGGCAAATCCAATTTAGAGTATGGCAATGCTGTAAACAGTAAAAAGCTAAAATCTTTTGCCGAAAAACAAGGGAAGGTCTCAGCTCTTGCATTAACATTTATCGTGATAATAGGTCTTGTTATGCTTTATTTCCAGCTTCAACTTTTTAACTTCTGGAATGCAGACAAGGCTTATGCACTTGGGTACAATTATGACAAAATCGGGGAATATGGACAGGGATATCTTCCGCTTACCAATGCAGTGAGCTTAAGACCAGATGAGGATCTTTTTAAGGATGAACTTTCAGTTAATATGGCAACCCTTGCGGTTGCGCTATCACAACAGAATCAAGCAACACAGGCTGCAGCACTTGCTAAAGAAGCCAAAGCCTTGAGTGACTATGTCGTAAAGAATCATCCTAACAATGTCGTTTATTTTAAGACAAGAACAAGAACCTTGTATACACTTTCGCAGCTTGATAAGATCTATCTGCCTGAGGCATTAACCGCAATAAAACAGGCAGCAATTCTTGCTCCGACTGACGCAAAAATTCTTTATAATGAGGCACTTTTACTAAATCAAATGAAGGAAGAGGATCAAGCGATTGACGTGCTTAAAAAAGCAGTTGAGCTAAAAGCTAATTATACTGAAGCACGCTATGCCTTAGCCCTATTTTATGTGCAGGACGCAAAACAATTAGAAAATGCAAACTTGCAAAAAGCGGATGAATTAAAATCGGAAGCAAAATATCAGCTAAATTATATCTTGGATAAAATTTCAAGCGATGCTGCTTCAAAAACACTTCTTGAGTCGATAAAATAATAAAAAATAGTTTAGAGTGTGACCAATAACCTAACCTCCTTACTAAACTAGCTTCTTTACCCTAACCTCTAAACCTTTCCGGTATCTACACCAGATTTGCGAAATCACCAATTTTAGATTAAAATTAGTTGCAATGGCTGACACACTTAAAATTATTACAACAAATAATGGTGTTTTGCTTAAAAAAGCGGTTGAAGTCAAAAAGTTTGATAAAAAACTTTTGGATATTATTGATGGAATGAAAAAAACGTTGAACGAAACCTTTGATCCAGTAGGAGTTGGTCTTGCTGCTCCTCAAGTGGGGCTTCCTTTAAGATTATTTATTACAAAACCGACAGAAAAATCAGAAATAAAAGTTTTTGTTAATCCGCAAATAATTGAGGAAGAAAATATAAAAGAAAAACCAAAGAAAACCAAGAAAAAGCTCCTTGAAGGATGTCTTTCCATTCCGAATATTTGGGGAAATGTTTCAAGGAAAAGGGAAGTTACCTTAGAATATCATGATGAAAAGGGGAAGAAGCACAGAAGAAAATTTACCGGCTTTCCGGCGACTATAATTCAGCACGAAATGGATCATCTAAATGGAGTGCTTTTTACAAAAAGGGTACTTGAACAAAAGCAAAAAATCTATAAATCCTTCAAAAATTCAGAAGGCGAGGATGAGTTTGAAGAAATGAAAATCTAACTATTTATTTATTATAGATTATTGATTATATATTATTAACCGTAAAAATTCTAATACCTAAATAATAAATACTAAACAGTATTTAATGACACAAAATATAAATAATAAACAGTACGATCTTGAAGATAGAAGCCTTAAGTTTGCTAAAGACTGCAGAAACTTTATAAAGAAAATGCCAAAAACTGTTGGAAATATTGAAGATGGAAAACAACTCGTAAGATCATCTGGATCTGTTGGCGCAAATTACATAGAAGCAAATGAATCGTTAAGCAAAAAAGATTTTGTTTTAAGAGTGAAAATTTGCAAAAAAGAAACCAAAGAATCAAGATTCTGGCTTAACCTTTTAGATACTAGAGAAAGTCTTCAATTAGAAAAAGAAAGGCAGTCTCTTATGCAGGAAACAAATGAACTTATGAAGATCTTTGGTGCAATTCTAGAAAAATCAAAGTAGCTTGTAATTTAAAAATTGAATTTTAATAATTGTTTAGCATTTAGATTTTAGGATTTAGAAATTATGAATATAATTTTTTTTGGTTCTGGTGATTATGTAATCTCGATTGTGGATGTGCTTAAAAAGCATGGATTAAACCTGGTTGTAACCACAGAACGTGAGGGAAAATTTCTAGACTATTTAAAAAATTCAGGACTTCCCTATTTAATTTCAAATTTAAAAAGCCAGGAAGATATAGACTTTATTTTGGGCAAGAAACTGGAAGTCGGTGTACTTGCATCATTTGGTGCAATAATTCCAAAAGATTTGATTGAAAAAATTAAACTTGGGATTTTAAATATTCACCCCTCACTATTGCCAAAGTATAAAGGTCCAAGCCCGATTCAGGAAACAATTTTAAATGGTGAAACTAAAACCGGAACGACAATAATAAAACTGGATGAAAAAGTTGACCACGGACCAGTTGTGGCGCAGAAAGAATTTGAACTAACAGGAAATGAAACAGCGGAGGATTTGAAAAGAGATTTATTTAAATTGGGTGCTGAGATGACAGATAAAGTTCTTCAAGAATTTGAAATAAGAAGCGAAATAAATGCAAAACCTCAAGATCATACTAAAGAAACTTTTACAAAAAAGGTAACACGTGAAAGTGGATTTGTTGATGTAAATAACCCTCCAGGGCCGGAAATTTTAAATAGAATGGTAAGAGCATATTTTTCTTGGCCGGGTGTTTGGACAGAATATGATTTTGGCGGTAAAAAAAGAAGAGTTAAACTTTTACCGGAAAATAAACTTCAAGTCGAGGGTGGCAAACCAATGAGTTACAAAGATTTTGTGAATGGATTTGGACAAGAAGCAAGAGAGTTTCTTCTGAAACTCCAAATTTCTAATTACTAATTTCTAATTTTTAATCAATTTCTAATGTTTTAATTTCAAATTTTGTTTATGTTTGTAAATTTTGCCTTAATAAAACAATAATTGGGAATTATTTAGGAATTAGGTCAATTAGAAATTTTTACACTATGGCTGCTTGAGAAGCTTCTTCTTTTATACGTTGAGATTCTTTTTCATTCTTCTTATAGAGTTTAATGCACTTTGTGCAAAGTCTCATTCTAACAGACTTGCCTAAAACCATAACACGGGTATACTGAAGATTTGGTTTAAAAATCCTGTTTGTTCTTCTTTTTGAATGGGACACATTGTGCCCATGCATTATTCCTTTTTTACAATTGTCACAAATCATTGCCATAGTACGAATGTATTATATTAAAAACTGAAGCTAATTACAAGAAAAGTCATCAGCTTTCTAGTTGTCAGTTATCGGTTTGTTCATCAGCCTTCAGTTTGTGTTTGGATTTTTAAACTGGTAACAGATAAACTCCGGAAACTGAAAACAGAAAACTGACAACTATTTCAATTCAACGGTTGCGCCAGCAGCTGTAAGTTTTTCTTTTGCTTCAGTTTTTAATATAATACATTCGTACTATGGCAATGATTTGTGACAATTGTAAAAAAGGAATAATGCATGGGCACAATGTGTCCCATTCAAAAAGAAGAACAAACAGGATTTTTAAACCAAA
>JAMCTK010000028.1 GCA_023381035.1 Patescibacteria group bacterium | reverse complement strand
CGACTTTTATATTTGTTTCCCATCCGTAGACTTCTGCTGCGAATACATAAAGTATAAAAATACCTAGAACTCCTAAAAGCAATGCTAATCCTCTTATCTGATTTAAATTGACATCGAACATTCCCTTAGCTCCATTAAGCATTGCATAGGAACCGGCTACAAGACCAAAAAGGGGAGGATGTTCAAGATAAGGTTTGACTATAAAAAAATTAGTTTTCTGATATATCGTGAACTTTCTTTCCCTATAAGGAGATAGGGGAGACCAGGAAATAGGCACGTGATTTTGAATTAAACTAATCCCCTGCCATGTCCAGGCATATTCGTCAAAAGTAGCTCCTAGTCTTGGCCAAGTATATAAATTATTGTGTCTCAAATACAATCCGAGAAGTAAAATAAATCCCAAAATCACGTACCTCAATTTAAATAAGGTATCTTTACTTGATAACAATGTTTTAGTTTTTGACGATTTCATTTAACAGATCTAAACTTTGTTTAGTTGCTTTTACCCAAGTTAAACTTTCTGCCCATTTTAATCCATTCTTTTGAAACTCCAAGTATTTATTTTTATTTTTTATTAATGCTACTGCCTGTTTTGCCATTTCTTTTGCAGAATTTTCCTCAAGCACTATTCCAGTTTTCCCATTTTTTACCGAATCCTTAAGTCCCGAAACATTATAGACAACAGATGGAGTAGCCATACTGGCAGCCTCTATTATCACCAGTCCCCATCCTTCTTTTACGGAAGCATGAAGAAGGATATGAGCTTTTTTCATGAGCTCCAGTTTTTTATCGTTGCTCACTTGTCCGAAAAATTTAACTTTTGGACTTATTGAATATGCTTTCATTGTATCTTTTAATTCGTTTACATAAGATTCTTCACCGTCTCCTACGATCCATAGCTTTGAGTCCTTGAGTTCTCTTAAAATGTAGAAGAATGCTCTTATTACTTCTTCTATGCCTTTCATCTTAACTACTCGGGAAACAAATATAAAAGTCGGAGTAGATTCCTTCCTTGGAATAGTTTTAAGAGGTTTATTTTCAACGGGACAATTTATGGCAATACAGTTTTTTCTTTTTATTCCGTATTTTTCCAAATCATCTATAGTTGATTCTGCATCGGTCCAAAACTTAGTATTTTTGTAGAGCTTGAAATACAAAGGCTCCAAGGCTCTTCCAATTCTATTAATTGGAAACGGAAACATATAGTCCCATATTTCCTCCGCTACCTCATGTATAAAAGCAATTTTAGGTTTTTTCACATAAATTGGTGTGAAAAATGGTAAACCGTGGATTTCATCTATAACTAGATCAAATTTATTTTTTGTGAATAAATAATAAATAAAAGCATAGAAGATCACGGTAAGAAAGTTACCACGTCGCACAATATTAACATCTTCAATTTTTTCTTCTTTTTTTGAACTTTCAAATTCTGAGGAAAACCAAGTCACGCTATGTCCCTTTTTAACCCATGTCTTTGCATGCTCCATTGTTACAATCTCTGCTCCCCCACTCTTGGGATTTTTAGGATCGCGCCAATTAAGTATTAATATGTTCATTTTTTGTCGTAGTAATGGAGAATGTGCAATCTGTAAAAAACCGCAGCTGTATCCCAAAGCATCCAGTAGATAACTTTCCAAAATCCTGTGCTTGTAATTCCTGCAGCTCTTTGAAAGTTAAGCTTAACTGGAGACTCATATATCTTTTTATATCCCAACTTATGTGCAACTGTTAATACCTCAATATCAAAAGCGTAGCGCTTTATTGCAAGCTTGGAAAAAACATCGTAAGCAACTTTTTTCCTGAAAAACTTCATGCCGACTTGAGTATCTTTTACATTAAATCCGAAGAGTATGTGAGTAAGAGTTCTGTATCCCCATGAAAGAATTTTTCTCCAAATCGGATAGTTTACTTTTGATTCGGGGTGAAGCTTACTTCCAACTATGATATCTGCTTTGTTCCATTCCATTAAATCTAACGCTACAGATATTTCAGAAGGGTCAAGATCCATTCCTGCATCTATAAAACCTATTATGTCACCTTTTGCCTTTAGTACTCCGAATTTCACTGCATATCCTTTTCCCCAATTCCTTTCGTATCCGAATACTTTTAGGTTCTTAAATTTTGATTTATTTTCCTCGAGGATTTCGTAGGTTTTATCAAGAAATCCGTCAACTACGACAATAATTTCATATCTATAAGGAAGAGACGCTAAAACCTTATCAAGGTTTTTAACATCTTCTAGTATTGTTTTTTCTTGTTTGTAGGCAGGGACAACAAGAGATAAAAGCTTAGCGTCTTTCATTTAACCTCTGGCAGACCGGGAAATTCTTTTCTAACCAAATCCCAAGAAAAAGGAGTATCATCTTTTAACTTTACGTTTGCTTCAGTATAAGGTATTCTTCCCTCTTCTGTAGGATTGTAGAGTCCTGTCGGAAAATTTATAAGAATTGCTGGCTCTTTAGAAACTACCATAAATCCATGCAGAGTTTTTCTTGGAATTAAAACTAAATATGGGTCTTTTCTTGCATTAATATAAAACAAGTTTAAAAGACCTTTTGTATTAGAGTCTTCTCTATTATCTGCAATTGCAACAACTATCTCTCCTTTAACGACCGAGAATCTATCATCCTGTGTTGTTGGATGATAATGCCAAACATCTTCGTCTCGTGCTAGCCCCGGAGGAGTTTCTGAATAGTATTGCTGAAAAAATTCTCTTCCTTCACCATAGATATCTTCCCAATTGTTTTTTAGAGTTTCTACCAAAATACCAGAGGCGTCTGCATTGATTTTATAAGGATGCATCACTACGTCTTTAACAAGTTCCTGATTGTCTTTATTTTCAAGGGTAATTAAATTGAGCATCTAATTGAATATTACCAAATTCCCGGAGTCTTTGCCATATTTAAATAGAGGGAACTGTTTCTACATAAGGAGAACCTTGAATTTTTCTAAATCTTCCAAATTGAGAAATATAATATGAAAGAAGAGAAATTAGAAGTAATAAGCTGACAACAATAGACACACCTATAACTTCATAAAAGTTATTATGGAAAAATACTATGAGAATAGCCTGAAGGATAGCGGCTATAACCACCATAGGAACAATTCTCATTTTATTTAAGGAAAGGAAGAAGCTGATGCAAACATTAACTACGCTAAAAACAGTAAGATAAATTCCAAAATATCCCAAGTATGGAGCTATACTTAAGTAATCTTTTCCGGAGAGAAAGAGTCTGATTACAAAAGAAGGGTAAATGAAATAAAAGGCCGTTATTGCAATTGAAGGAAGAAAAACTAGTATTAGAGCCAAATAAAATAAGCTGTTAAAACTTTTTCCAGAACTATTTCTTTTAATGATTAAGGGAAACATAACCATTGGTATCGGGTTTGTAAAATAAAAGATTACTTTACCTACTAGAGAAAGTCCTGCGTAAAATCCGGCTTGGTGAGGATTGAAAAAATGTTTTACCAAAATTACATCGGTTGAGGTAAATGATGTAAGAAAGAATATTGCAAAAGCTGTTGGCAACGCGTAATAGAATATCTCTTTGACCGGAATTTGGGACGTATTTTGTACCATGCTTTTGAAAATGAATCTTAAAGGAATAAAACTTAAAACAAATGAGGTGAATGCCATAGCAAAAACTCCTCCTACTGCACCCATAATCTTAAATCCTGCAGATATTAGGGCAATACCAATGAGTAATTTTGCTAATGAAGCTATAACACTTATAAAAGAAAGCGTTTTGAATTTAAGAACGCTTTGTATAAAGGAAGAGTTAACAAGATTAAGATAAAAGAAAGAAATTGTTATTGCGGCAAAAATAACGTAAATAGTGTTGTCTATATGCAGGAAATCTCTTATAAATCCCGAAAGAACTACAAACAAGATAACCATTAAAGCGGTAATCAAAAAAATAAATTGGCTCATTCTAAGGTATAGCCTGGCTGTCTTGTTAGTCTCCCCTTTGGCAAAATAGTCTGCGGCAAATTTAACTACAACCGGTCCTAAAGATTGAACCGGAACACCAACCAAGGTAATTAAAGAAAGGAGGCTTCCGTATATTCCGTAGTCTGAAGGTACAAGAGTTTTTGCCAAGTAGAGGTTATATATAAAGGCGAGAAAGTTTGCTATAGTGCCGCCTACAAAAACGTAAAAACTTCCGCTTATAAGTTCATGCTTTAAGAGCCTTGAGAGAATTTCAAAAATTTTTTTCATTTGCTTAAAACTTTCTTATATACCTCCAAAGTTTCTTCCGCTGTTTTTTTCCAGCTGAATTTTTTCACTCTCTCAAGCCCTTTAATAGAAAGCTCTTTTCGCAAATTATTGTCATTAAATACTTTCTCTATACCTTCTGCAATATTATCGACATCTTCTGCTTCTACGTAAAAAGCTGCTTCTCCGGCGACTTCTGGAAGACTTCCCTCTTTTGTAGTGATTACCGGACAACCACTCGCCATAGCCTCCAAAATTGGTAGACCAAACCCCTCATAAAGAGAGGGCATTACAAAGACAGTTGCTAGATTATAAATTCCTACTAAGTCTTCTGTAGGAACAAAACCAATTCTTAAGACTTTAGGATTTGCTTCCGCCTCCTGTTGAACTCTTACAAGGTCATTGTTCCAAGGATTATTTCTATCGTAGTCTTCCGACACCAAAGCCTTTCCTACCATCACCAGTGGTAGTTCTGTCTTTTTAACAGCTTCCAAGAATCTTGGCAAGTTTTTGTTCCAAGTAACATCTCCAACATAAAGAATAAACTTATCAGGCAGTTTATATTTTTTCTGAACCTCTTCTTTCCACTTACCTTCTCCAAGTTTTTTGAAATCTTCTCCTGCCGCTAGATAAATTACATTTACTTTTCCTTCCCCAACTCCTACATATTTTGTTATATCTTTTTTTGAAGATTCAGAATCAGTTATGATTGCATTAGCTTTTTTTAGAGCATATCTTTGCATTTGCCACTTTAATTCACCCTTTATTCCTCTTGGGAAATTTTTAGAAAAAAAAATGGGAGTTAAATCATGAACAGTAACAATTGTCTTGTATTTTTTATAGATTGGGAGAGCGAGAAAAAATGGTTCAAAATATGGAAAATGAACAAGCTCTACACTTTTTGGGAGACTCTCCCCTCTTGTAAAAAAAGTGTACTCGTTATCTGGGAAGTATTTTTCTAAGGCTTTTTTTAGATTATCTAGATAAAATCCTGCACCCCTTACTTTGTGCCCTGTTTGTAAAGGAGAAACATCTATGGCAGCTTTCATATATATTAATATATCAAGTTTTGGACAAATATTGTAATGTTATCTTTTTGAAGAAGAAATATAAAGAAACAATAACAACTGGAATAACGGTAAAAGTAGTTCTAATAACAGGCGTTGGCTGGGAATAAGTTCCTAAAAGCATGAAAGGAATGTCTCTAAAGAGTAAGCCAAGGGAAAATGCAAGAAAGATGTATTTTATTAAACGATTTTGTACAAAAGGAAGGAAAGTCAAAAACCAAATTGCATACCAAGGATACATTTCTTCCCTTATTGGTGAAAGCAGAAAAATAAAAAACATACAAAGAGAGGACGCGTATAAGATTTTCTCCCAATTTAGACCTTTATTTACGATATATTGAAACGACACATAAATACCCACGGGAAGAAGAAATATTGTAGAAAATTTTATAAGTATCGATAAGGAAATGAAAATAATAGCAAAAACTATCTTTTTGTCTTTAAGAAAAAATATGGAAAAAAGCGCAAAAAACATCATTACAATATCGTTGTGACCGCTAACTAATGTTTCCAAAACAACGAGTGGATTTAACGCAAAAAAAGAGGTGTAAAAAACATTTTTTGTCATTCTGTACAAAAGCCAAACCGTGGCAAGATAAAAAACGGCAGCAAATAATTTAAAAGAAAAAAGAGTTAGAATAAAATTTCCAAGACCTAGATAATAAGGAATTGCTGTTACTAGAATCCACAGCGGATTTTTTATAAAAGA
>JAMCTK010000027.1 GCA_023381035.1 Patescibacteria group bacterium | reverse complement strand
GTCAAGAAGGCCATATATAAAGCTGAAAAAAAATACAATAAATCTCTTGCTATTAATCCTTTTTATAAAATGACATACATATCTTTATTTAATCTTTATCATACTTGTTTTAAGGATGATAGAAGAAGTAAGAACACTCTTATGAAGTATAAAGTTCTTTTTGGTTCAGATTTTTCAACAGACATAAAAGATTATCTAGATAAATAAATTTTAATATTTAATGAGTTTATTAATTATTCTAATATTAGGCCTTGCAATTGGTTCTTTTCTAAATGTTGCAATTGATAGGCTTCCTAAGAACGAAACGATCTTTAAAGGAAGATCTCATTGTGATTATTGTAAAAAAACTCTGAAATGGTATGATCTTGTGCCAGTATTTTCCTTTATTTTTTTAAATGGAAAATGTAGGTATTGCAAGAAAAAATTAAGCATACAATATCCGATTGTTGAGATCGTCACTTCCCTGCTCTTTTTATTTATGTATTTTTATACAATTACGATGTTCTATCAAAATCCTGATGTTTTATACATACTTTTATTTAATTTTCTTTTAGTGGCATTTTTAATTGCAATATTTACGACTGATATTAAATATGGAATCATTCCGGACAAAATTCTACTCGCATTAACAGTTGTTCTATTTACATTTAAATTGGTTTTTATGCAGCAAACATTTATTAATAATTCGCTGTCCGGAGTGGGAGCCTTTATTTTTTTTCTTGTGCTTTATTTTGTAACAAAAGAAAAAGGAATGGGTTTTGGAGATGTGAAATTTGCTTTTATTATTGGATTTTTAGTCGGTTTTCCAAACGTTATTACAGCTTTATATATGGCCTTCTTGACAGGTGCTTTTACTTCGATCATACTTATTTTATTAGGAAAAAAGAGATACTCGAATGCTGTTCCTTTTGGACCATTCTTGTCAGTATCTTTGTTTGTTGTGTATCTTTGGGGAGACAAAATTACCAATGTCTTGCTTAAGATATTAGGTCTTTAAAATTATGAAAAAACAATTAGGTTTTACACTAGTTGAGCTGTTGGTAGTTGTCGGAATTCTTTCTGTTATTTCTGTTGGAGCCATTTCTATCCTCAATCCTTCTGAGCAATTCAAAAAAGCAAGCGACGCAAGAAAAAAAGCTGATTTATCACAAATTCAAAAAGCTTTGGAAAGTTTCTACGAAGATAATGGGAGTTATCCTGAAATAAATGGTTCGGGAGATTTTAGGATTAAAGCTCTTAACGGAAACGTGGTTGATTGGGGAACTTCATGGCAACCCTATATGAACATTCTTCCCAAAAGTCCTTCCGGAACTTACGTATACTATTCAAGCGGTGGACAAAGTTATTATTTATATGCTAGTCTGGAAAGAACAGGTGATCCTCAGCTTTGCAACAATGGTGATGCTTGCACAGGCTTGACAGGTGTTGGAGGAGAGCCTGATTTAACTGTTGCTTGCGGAGGGGTTTGCACTTATGGGGTTAGTAGTCCAAATGTAAGCCCATGAAACAAATTAACATGTCTCATTTTAAAATTTTTAGAAAAAAGGATGCTTTTACTCTAATTGAGCTTTTAATAGTAATTGCAATCATAGGAGTTTTAGCAGCTTTACTTATGGCCAATTTTATTGGTGTAAGACAAAGAAGTAGGGATTCACAAAGAAAATCGGATATGAGACAGATTCAATCAGCTTTAGAATTATACAGAGCAGATGAAAGTAGTTATCCAGCAGCTCTTCCAGCATGCGGAGACCCTCTTACAGGTGCAACTACCAGCAATGTTTATATACAAAAACTTCCCTGTGATCCAGTTTCAGGTGATACATACTCCTACACTACGACCGGTACTCCCCCAATGTCTTACGTGTTAATCGCTTGCTTGGAAAATGTTAATGATTCTCAAAAAGATACTTCGAATGATCCATCAGCTTGTACGGGCGGCTCAACTAATTGGTCCATGACTCTTGAAAACCCATAGATTGCAGCTATATTAATGATCAACACTGTTAAGTTAAATGAGAAAAAAACTGCTAAGAAACGGAATTAACAAAGAACCTATTATTAAAAAAAATTTCGGTTTTACTTTAATAGAACTTATTATCTCCTTAACGGTAATTGCGACTCTTTCAACGATTGGAATAGCTGCTTTTGTGAATCAAAGTAAAGTCAGTGCATTGCAATCGGGCGCAGTAGAGCTTTATTCGGTTTTGAATGTGGCAAAATCACGTGCTATGTCTCAGGTAAAGCCGGACAATTTATGTATAGGAAGAACCCTGGAAGGATATAGTGTTGCTATTGATTCTACTACAACTTTTAAGCTTTATGTAAACTGTGGAGGAAATGAATTCCTAATTAAATCGGGAAAACTTCCCACTAACATAACTTTTGCGTCAAGTCCCGATACAACATCAACTAACTTTTTCTTTGGAGTTTTGACAAATAGCGTTCAAGGAGCAGGAATAGTAACCATTAAAGGATATGGTAATTCAAAAGTTTTGAACGTTGATGGTGCAGGTAATATAAAATTAAACTAATGAATCAACGAGGGACAGTTTTAGTTGAAACATTGATTGCTCTGGGTGCAGCTGTTGTCATAATTGCGGCAATAACAGTTATGGTTATCTCTTCGCTAAACAATGCTCAGTCTGCAAAGAGCCAAGGTTCGGCTACACAATACGCTCAGGAGGGATTAGAGATTACTAGGGATTTATCTCGTTCTAATTGGGCAAGCTTTAGAGCTTTGAGCGGGATCAATTGCCTAGCCGAAGGAAGCACTGAATTGACTCCGGAAGGAGTGGATGGTTGCGGTCAAAACGTCGGTAATTATGTCAGAACAGTGGAAATTCAGCATGATGATACCAGCTGTTCTGGTGGAAGTAAGGTCATATCGGATGTTTCCTGGAGTGATACCGATTGTAAAGATAGATCAAATATATTTTGTCATTCCGTGGAGCTTCAATCTTGTCTGTCTAATTTTCAAGCTTTTCCAAGTCCATGAAAAAAATTAAAAAAAATAAAAACCTTCAAGAAGGCTATACTTTAATTGAGCTTCTTGCTGTTATGGTTGTAATGACTGCGGTCGGAATTATTGTATCGGCGATACTTGTTTCTTCCTTAAGAGGAACAACCAAGACAACCGTTCTAAATGATATCAGGCAGAGTGGATCATACCCAATCATCCAAATGTCAAAAATGATTGAATTTTCCAAGTCATTTGACGGCGTAAGCACAGACGGATTATTCTACACAACTGATTGTACTACGGCAGCTGTTGGAGCCACTACTCCTACACCTACTCCAGAACAATATCAATTTGTAAAAATTTCCACATTTGATAATTCAACAATCATTTTTTCCTGCGAAGGAGATCCGTTAACAGTTGCATCAAATGGTGCGTCACTTATCAATACAGAGCAAGTAAAAGTTAATTCATGCTCATTTTCTTGTACCCAGAATTACGTAACCCAACCCCCTACCATAGGAATACATTTTTCCTTAAGCAGGAATGTGTCTTCTAATTTTTCTGAGCAAGATGTTACCATCCCCTTTGACACCACAGTTAGCGTAAGAAATTCAAGTAATTAGAGTTTGTTGACAGGTTGTTAAACAGTTGTTACTCTATACTTAAGGCTAATGTTTAACAACTTAATCAAGCTTAAAAACAATCAACAAGGACAGGTGCTTTTAATTGTAATATTGGTAATGGTAGTCGCCCTGACAATTGGCTTATCTGTTGCATCAAGAAGCATTGTAAGTTTACGCACATCTACAGAGCAAGCAGAATCTCAAAAAGCGTTAGCGGCTGCAGAAGCCGGAATAGAACAGGCTATTAAAGCGAATTCAGCGCCTTCTCCTGGGTCATTGGGCAATGCTTCATATGTGACTTCCCTGAGCGAAGTAAACGGAGCCAATTTTGTTTTAAACGGCGGTAATCCAATTCCCAGAAACGATGGCTTTGATCTTTGGTTATCCGATTACTCAACTAGTTCTGCCCAAATTTATCAAAATCAAAAAAGTGCTAATCTAACAATTTATTGGGGAGATAGTGCTGATGGATGCTCAAACGCTGCTTTAGAAGTTGTGGTTATCTCTGGAAGTCGTGCCACTCCAGCTATTACCAAATATGCGCTAGATGCTTGTCAGGACAGACAGACAGGAAATAATTTTACATATATTTCAGGCGGAGGAGGCACGGTAAGCGGCAAGACTTTTCCTTTCGGAACAACAATTGCTGTAACAAATGGATTTATTGTGAGAATAATTCCGCTATATGCAAATGCCAATGTTGGGGTACTAAGCAGTGTTGATTTGCCTAATCAGGGAAAAGTTATCACATCAACAGGAGCATCAGGTGCAACAGAAAGAAAAATTACCGTATTTCAAGCATATCCCTCCCTGCCCGTAGAACTATTTCCATACAATTTATTTTCGCCATAGAATGAACAAAAAACCATTTGGATTAGACATAGGTGCAACCATGATTAAATTGGTGTCACTTTCAAAAGAAGGAGAAACCTTTGGGTTTAACTCTTCAATAATTACCCCAACTCCGTTGAAGGGAATGATGTCGGAGTCTCCTCTTGATGAGGAAGAGATGGCCCAGGCAATCAGAAAGTCTGTTGATGATGCTGGAATTAGCGGAGACAAGGTTAACGTCGCCTTGCCGGAAAATCAAGTATATACCAAGGTTTTAGAAATGCCGTCCTTGTCAGACAATGAATTAAAATCTGCAATTTATTGGGAAGCCGAGCAGTATATTCCTGTTCCCCTAGAGAATATCACTCTTGCTTGGAATGTTTTAAAAAAACCAGAACAAGCAAGTCCTACCGAAAAAATGCAGGTATTGATGGTTGGAGCACCAACAATGTTAGTCAATAAGTATCAAAGAGTGATATCAATGGCAGGATTAACAATCAATGCAATGGAAACAGAAATTCTCTCAACGACAAGAGCTTTAGTTCCGAATGAATCTTTTCCTACGACTTTTATTATAAGTATTGGGGCTGTGAGTACTTCTTTCGCAATTGTTAGCAAAGGAGTCATGATGTTTACTTATTCGATGTCTATTGGAGGAGCTGCAATTAATAGGGCCATTTCTGTTGATTTAAACTTGTCCCCTGCTCAGGCGGAAGAATATAAAAAGGCTTATGGTTTTTCCGACAAAAGTTTAGGAGGAAAAATTGGTAAAGCCACTGAGCCGATTTTAGGTTCAATTCTGCAAGAAGTAAAAAAAACTATAGCCTTCTTTACACAAAAAACTAAAAATGAAGATCCAATCAGACAAATTTTATTATCCGGAGGAACAGCAAAATTGCCTGGTATTGATATTTATTTTGCAAACAATTCAGGTATTGAGACAGCAACCGCAAATCCCTGGAAGTCTCTCTCTTCTCAAGAGGTTCCGAAGGAGATTCTTGATAATGGGCCAGACTACACCATTGCTGTAGGGCTTGCCATGAGAGATTATGAATAGCAATATCAACTTAATTCTTAGTAAGGAAGGGCAAACTCTTAAGAACAAGAAAAAAATAAAATTACTTAACAGTATTGCTCTTGGGCTTCTATTGTCCGTGGCTGCTGCCTCTGTAGTCCTTTTTCTTTTAAATACTTTAAATCCCCTTTCTTCTATAAAAAAAGATCAGCTTGCAACAATAAATAACATAACCGTTCTAAAAGAAAGATCGGGAAAACTGGTGATAGTAAATGACCGCCTAAAAAACATTTTAGAGATTAATAACAAAAGAAAAAAATTTTCGCCGACAATAGATTATTTAATTAGCATACTGGGAAATCTTAAAATAAGTTTTCTAGAAGTCGATGATAAAAGTATCAGTTTTTCTGTCAGCTCTTATTCCCTACTTGAGCAAAATGATTTTTTACAAAAACTGATTGTGAAGTCATCAAAGAAAGAGATGGTGCAGGATTTAATTATTGACAGCTTAACAGTTAATGAAAAGACTGGTTTATATCAACTAAAATTAAGAGCGACTGTATTATGAAAAAAATTGACATAAACGAAAACCAATTAAAGATGTTTTATTTAAAAAATAAAACATATATCCTTCAAGTTTTTATGATTATAGTTAGTTTATTTTTAATCATCTTTGTTTTAATTCCGGGAATTCAAAACTTCATGATTTTAAGAGAAGAAGCTGGAAAAGAACTTAGCAAATTAAAACTGTTAAAAGATAACCTTAATACTTTAACTCAATTGGATGAAGGATTGCTTGATAATCAGCTTAAAATTGCAAAACAAGCTGTTCCTCCTGGAAAGGATTTCGCATCAATACTAAGTGCTGTTTCGATTGCAGCCGCTAAGTCAAATGTATCTTTAGGGGATTTTGAATTTCAAGTTGGTGATTTAATAAAAAATCCAAAGAATTTATCTAGGTTTCCTACACTCGAATTATTAATCAATATAAATACTGATTTAACAGGAACATCTCGGTTTATTAAAGAGATTGAGCGCACCTTGCCGTTTTCTGGTGTTGTTTCGGTTAAAAATTCCGGTAAAACATCCACGATCTCATTAATTTTTTACTACAAACCATTACCCCCTATTAACATTAGAGAAGATATGCCTTTTAAGTCGGTTACAGCTCAGGAGGTCAGTTTGTTAACAAGTCTTTCCACATGGAACAATGTTCAGCAACAAACGGGGGTTCAGGTGGCTATTCCTCAGTCGTCTGCCAGCGGGACTTTTTCTAAGCCTTTTTAAGAAGATCTGGTCTTAGTTTTTTTGTAATCTCCAGTGATTTTTCTTTTTTCCAGTTTTGAATCTTGTGGTGGTTTCCTGATACAAGGACATCTGGAACAGTTAATCCATTAAATTCTCTTGGGGTAGTATAGTGAGGGTGCTCGAGATTTTCAAAGAAAGATTCGGAAGTTCCCACACCATCTTTTAAAACTCCTTTTAACAGCCTAACAACAGCATCAGTTATTAGCATTGAAGGAATTTCTCCACCGGTTATGATAAAGTCTCCGATTGATATTTCTCCATCAATAAAATTTTTTATCCTCTCATCCACTCCTTCGTAATGACCACACACCAGTATTAAATGTTTAAGTTTTGAAAAATCACTTGCAGTTTTCCAATTGAATGTTTTTCCGTGAGCACTTAATAAAAATACTTTTTGATCTTCTTTTGAAAATTTCTTATTTTTAACACTGTTTATTGCCGAGCAAAGTACATCAACTTTTAAAATCATTCCAGATCCCCCGCCAAAGGGCTTGTCATCTACCATCTTGTGTTTTCCAAGACCAAAGTCCCTTATATTTACAAGGTTAATTTTTACTAACTTCTTATCCACCGCTCTTTTAACAATGGAATGATCGAAGGGACCGGAAAACATTTGTGGGAACAGCGTTAAAATGGAGATTTTCATATCTCTTCCTTATTCTTGCTCTGCGAGGTTTATAAATATTTTTTTATTTTCTTTCATAGCCGAAATTTTCATAACATTCCTTAAGGATTTTATTACTTTTCCACCTTTGCCTATTACTTTGCCCATGTCTTCTTCTGCTGCGGAAATTGTATAGGTAATAACACCATTTTCTTCTTTTTCGTCAATATCTATTTTGTCAGGATTATCAACTAAAGATTTAAGAATGAAATCTAGGGTTTTTTTCATGTTATATTAATTTAGAAACGGTTTCGCTTGGCCTTGCTCCAACAGAAATCCAATAATCATATCTTTCTTTATTTATTTTCTTGGATCCTCCGTCTTTGCCTTTTTCACACCAACCAAGAACTTCAATTGGTTTCCCATCTCTTCTTGATCGTTGTTCTTTTACAACAACTCTAAATTTTCTTTCTCCCTTTTTTCCAGTTCTGGTGAGCCTAATTACAACTGCCATAATCTTTAGATTTTACCACTATTTGCCTTTTCTCTCAAGGGCCTCTTTTGCAGCCATCTCTTCTGCGTCTTGTTTGGATCTTCCGTTGCCAATTCCAAACAGTTTACTATCTACATAAACGCCGACAGTAAATTTTTTTGCGTGTGCAGGCCCCTCTTCTTTTATAACTTTATAAAGAGGTGAGCTTAGTTTTTTTGCCTGAACTTTTTCTTGCAAGAGACTCTTGGGGTCTTTAAACGATTTATTTTTTACAAACTCGTCTGCTTTTGGAATTAATACTCGGCACAAGAATTCCGTAGTTACGTTAATTCCTTGGTCTAAAAATAATGCTCCGACAAAAGCCTCAAAGCTATCTGCTAAAAGACTTTGATTTTCTCTTCCCATTGATTCTTCTTCGCCTTTTGAAAGCATTAGATGTTTTCCAAAATTAAGCTCCTTGGAAACCTCCGCAAGAATTTTAGTATTAACGAGGAGTGATCTAAGATTTGTCAAAACTCCTTCGTTAAAATCTGGAAAGGTCTTGTATAGATAAGACGAAATTATAAAAGAAATTACGCTATCTCCTAAAAACTCAAGTCTTTCGTTTGACTCCAGTTTTTCCTTAGACTCATTAATATAAGATCTATGAACAAATGCTTGTTTAAATAGTTTTTTGTTTTTAAATTCAGGAATTTTTGTCATTGTTAATTATTTTACCAAGCGCTCCGTTTACAAATGCGGGGCTTGTATCTCCTCCATATTCTTTTGCCAGCTCCACTGCCTCGTCAATTATGACTTTGGGTGGCGCAGACCTTTTTATTAAGAGTTCATAAACTGCAAGTCTAAGTATGGCTAAATCTACTCTGTTTATTTTATCGATGGGAAAATCCGGCGCAGCTTTTTCTATTTGAGTATCGATTTCTTGTTTTTTTGACATAATAATTGCAGCCTCACTGCTAATCCTTTGTTTATGAAAATCCACTCTAAAAAGATCTTCGATTAACTTCTGCCTTTTTTGATGGCGAGGGTCCAGAGGGTTTTTCATGCTTTGTTCAATTATTCTTTTTCTTTTTTTGTCTTAATTAAAACAGC
>JAMCTK010000026.1 GCA_023381035.1 Patescibacteria group bacterium | reverse complement strand
ATACCTGTAACTCTTAGCGCATGCTTCGCATTTACTAGAGACTCCAGGTGTTTTGCTCACAAAGTAAGGAAAGGAATGTTCGCAAAATGAAATTTGAATTTTCCGCCGGCGGCGTGGTTTACAAAAGTTAATTTTTAATTTTTAATGAATTTCTAAAATTATTTAACTAAAAATTGATTTTGAATTTGAAATTTAAAATTTATAATTCCACAAGAGTGGTGCCGTTACCTTCTTTTTCCTTTACGTACTCAAGATAGCGTTCGGTTGAAGAAAGCCTTTTGTGACCCAGTATTTTTGATAAAACAACGATTGAAACGCCATGTTTTAAGTGATGAGCAACAAAAGTATGGCGAAGATCGTTAATCTTTGCATTCTCAATGCCTGCTTTTTTGAAGTATCTTTCAACTGAATCTCTGATATTTCTAACAAGAAAAGATTTGCCTGTTTTGGTAACAAAGACGTAATCAAGATCTGTTTTTGGTCTAATCTCTAAGTATTTTCTTAAGGCTTCTTTAGCACGTCTATTTAATGGAACTTCACGGGCATCGTGTCCTTCTTGTGGTCTGATATACAAAGAGTTTTCTCTAATATCATCCACTCTAAGATTGTAAAGCTCTCCAATTCTTATACCGGTTTGAAGTAAGACTTCGATAATAGCATAAATTCTTGGGTCAACTGAAGCAGCATCCCTTAGAGCTCTATATTCAAGAGGAGTAAGAATGCGAGGCGGATTTAATTCATATTTTGGGTGCTGAACCATAAGAGATGGGTCATCGGTGATATACTCGCTAACTTTGAGAAATCTATAGAATGTTCTGGTTGAATTAAGCTTTCTTGAAAGTGATTTTGCAGTGTATCCCTTTCCCTGAAGTGTCGTGAGAAAAGCTTGAATATCAACGGATGTCACCTCTGTTATATGCTCTCTTTTTAATTCCTCAAGAAAGGAAATTAGCTGGTCTTTTGCATTCCCCGAAAGTTCAATAGTAGCAGATGCTCTTTTATTTGATTTTAAAAACTCGTGAAACTTGTTGTGTGCTTCGCGAAGTTTTACTGGATTATTCATAATACTAGAAGCCTATAATATCAATATAAACTTGCTTTGTCAATATATGAAAAAGCTAATCCCTCTTATAATAATTCTTTTTCTACTAATTGCCATAAAAAACATTGCATCCTCTATTATTGAACTTTCGGGGAATGCAAAAATTACCTCAAACCTTGACAAACAGCTTGAGGAAAGTAAGCGCGAAAACGAATTTTTGCAGCAAAAGCTTAATTATGTTAAAGGAAATAGCTTTGTTGAAGAGGAAGCAAGAGAAAAACTTGGAATGGTTAAAGCAGGAGAGCGGGTTGTAATAGGTGCAGAACCTAAAAAAACCAGCGAAGAAATTGTAAAAACTGAGATTCCAAACTTCAAAAAATGGTGGAATTTGTTCTTTTAAGCCTTAAATAAACAGTGAATTGAGCACGCTTTATTACTTCCCAACTTCTACCATTTGAACTTCAGGTATTTTTGGGTTTTTCATTGCCCTTGTATAGGTTTTTTGAGGATTTAGGGAAATTTCTTCGATATATTTTTTCTTACTGTTTTGCAAGATCTTAACAGCCCTTGCAACAATAACCACTGGCTCAACTAATTCGGTTGCGCCGGTTACAGCCAATGCGTTATCTATAAGATTAAGCGCTCCTATTCCTAAAGTTGCTGCGGCACTAGCTTTACTTCCAACCATAAGCGAATCATGGATAGGATGAGTATCTTTTTCCTGACTATTTCTTGATTTTGCTCTTTTTAACCTTTCAGTAACCATTTGTGTTACTTTTGTTGGTATAACTGCGGTGAGCGCAAGGGGGATTGAGGCAAGAAGCTGGCTTCCACTTTGCATTTCAACTTCTTTTGATAAAATGCCGAGACCAACTGAGGAAAGAATTCCGACGCCTACAGCAAGTTTGTATTTATCAGCCAAAATTCCGGCTGTTTCCTTTATCCTTTCTGATTTCTTCTTGCCTTTTTGGCTTTCGGCAAATCCTGTGGCAAAATTCATTGTTGCATCGGCCACGAGAGCTGGCACTCCCTCTTTTATACCTTCTTTGATTATTTGTTGAGCTGTTTTTGCTTCTGATCCGAAACCGATGGCTGAAAGCCCAGCTGCAACGGCTGCGCCAAACCCTAAGGAAGCGGCTGCTACCTGAACGTCTTCCTTAAACCCATCAACTGTATATCTCCAATAAGCATATGGTACATCAATATTTGCATCTATGATGCTATTTATTTTTTCTTCAAATTTTTCTATTTCCTCGTCACCTGGATTGTTAGTAAGGATTTTAAAATGGATAAGCATTCTTGCTCCTTCGCGAGCAATTTCTGCAGTTTTTCCAACCTCAACTTGTCTTTCAGCCGAAAGATAAGAAAGAGGCTCTCTGTTTCCACTAAGAATGTAGGCGATAGCCTCAGAAACAGAGCCGTTTGCTGCTTCAATGACTGTTTGAAGTGCTTTATGCGTTTCTGGGGTGAGCTTTTTAACCTGCATAAAGGCAAGTTTATCTCCCTTTTCTAAACGATCTTTAATGGCGAGTAAAGTTTCTTCACCAGCGAGGCCCGCGGCGTATTGAAATTCTAATGGTGCTTTTTCTGGATTATCGAAAATCTCTTTGCCCATAATGGTGAAATTTGTATTTTTCATAACTCTATCTATAGCGCCGTCAGCGTCTATGGAATGATGGCGAGGAGTTGCAAATCTGTCAGTTCGAGCACGTTTAAAAAATGGCTCTTCATTTACTCGTTCGTCTATACTTTCTCTAATGGCTTCTCTTTTACTTGAAAAATGAGGACTTTCCCCATTTTGAGGATTGATTGAATTGGGATGCATACGCAGAAGGTCAACAATTCCATCTTTTCCTGGCCTTAAGATATACTTCCCTTTACCCATCACGTATTCTCCTTCCTCTTTATTGTTAGAGAAAAAATAATTACTCCAATCTCGGAATTCATCCTTTTCCTCGTCTTTTAACCAAGGATTATCGATAACTAGATTTATAAGTGAATGGGCTTGTTTTTCAGATAAAGCAAATTGTTTGGCTTCGTCGTAAGCTTCTCTAGTGTGCAGAATATTTGAAGGTAATTCAAACTCTGGAAAACTCTCCATTAGTTTATTGTATCATATCTTGAGGGAATCTAAACAATGATTAAAACGGGAATTTACAACAGAAATGCTTGTTGCGGGGCCAGGAGTCGCACCTGATCTACAAGATTATGCTAACTGTAATCTCCAATTACTTGGAGTGCCGGACTATATCATCTACGTTTAATTGTTAAACGTGGTTCAGCGTATAGTCTCTACGGGATCCGCCAGCTGGCGGACTTCCCTCGGTATTGTCCAGATGAGTTGGATTTTACCGATATAGCTGAATTATCATCTTAATGTTACCATCAAGTGAGCCCAATTTTTGAGCCTCGTGTGCAGCTGTACACTACCCCGCGTCTGTTTTTCAAATAACACCATAATTATAGGCGGAAAAAGAACTATTGTCAATCTTGAAAGAACCTGTGTCATTAGTATAATATATCTTGAATGGCAAAATCTAAAGAGAAACTAGAGGCAAGAAAATTAAGAAAAGAGGGTCAAAGTATTAAATCCATTGCTAAAACACTTAAAGTATCATCGAGTACGGTTAGTATTTGGTGTAGAGATGTAAAACTTACCCCTAAACAAATAAAAATCTTGGAGCAACACTCTCGTGACCCAAATTATGGAAAAAGACTAGAATACAGCCTTAAACAACAAAGAGAAAGAAATATAAAAATTAAAACTTTGAAAAATGCTGGAATAAGGGCGATTGGTAAGCTTTCAAAAAGGGAGTTATTTTTAGTAGGCGTTTCTCTTTACTGGGCGGAAGGCTTTAAAAAAGATAGTCAAGTAGGGTTTGCAAGCTCTAACCCAGAAATGATTAAGCTTTTTATTAAATGGCTCAGAGATTGCTTTAATTATAAAATTCAGGATTTAAGCGTAAGAGTTACAGTTAATATAAGCCATAATTATCGAATTCAAGATATACAAAATTACTGGTCTAGAACAATAATGATACCGGAAAATCATTTTCAAAAGCCTTTTTATCAGAAGGTAAAATGGGAGAAAATTTATGAAAATCCTGAAAATTATTTTGGCGTTTTGAGAGTAAAGGTACGTAAAAGTACTGACTTTTTAAGAAAAATATGTGGGATGATCGAAGGATTAAAAATAAATGCTAATTAGTTGTAAACTTGTTTTTTAAGTGCTAATCTAGTAAAATATATTACTATGCAAAGAGAGAAATTAAAGGTTGAAAAAAGGACAATTGTTGGGAAGAAAGTTAAGAAATTAAGAAGAGAGGGCTTGCTTCCAACAAATGTGTATGGAAAAGAGCTTAAATCAGAAGCAACCCAGCTTCCGATGAAAGAATTTATCGAAGTTTTTAAAAAAGCTCACGAGACAGGACTGGTTGACCTTCAATTAGACGGAAAAACGCTTCCGGTTCTTATCCACAATGTGCAATTTAACCCAAAAACAGACGAGCCTGTACACGCTGATTTTTTTAAAGTAAATCTTAAAGAGAAAATTGCTGCCAATATTCCAGTTATTCCAGTTGGTGAACCTGCAGCAGTAACGGAAAAGGTGGGAATTCTGCTTCATCCATTGGCAGAAATTGAAGTTGAAGCACTTCCAACAGACTTACCGGAGAAAATTGAGGTAAACGTTGAAGGATTAAAGGCTATTGACGATCAAATCGCAGTGGAACAAATTAAAGTACCGGCTGGCGTAACTATTCTAACTGAGCCATCTGAAGTTGTCTTTAAGATTGGCGAATTAGTAACAAAAGAGACAGAAGAATTGGCAGCGGCTGAGGAAGCGGCAGCAGAAGAAGCAGCGGCTGAAGCTGCAGCTGAGGCGGGCGAAGCAGTTGAAGGTGAAGAAAAACCAGCTGAAGAGATTGGTGCTGAAGAAAAGAAAGAAGAACAACCTGAAGAAAAACCTCAAGAGGCTTAAATCATTTAAGTTGATTTAAAAGATCAGAAGCCGCTTTAAAATTTGGATCAATCAATAAAGCTTTGTTTAATAATTCAACTGCTTTAGCTTTATCTCCTAAAACGTAATAATTTTCAGCCTGTTTGAGATAAGCGTCTGGGTAATTTGGGTGTTTGTTAAGGATATCTTGCCAATAGGATAACTCTTTTAGCTTCTCTACTCTTTTTTCCCTTGTTTCTTCATAAATTTTATATGATTGATAAGAAACATAGGAAAGAATGATGGTTAAAGCCAAAGTGTTAAAAAGAAAGATAAATTTGAGGGTTTTACTTGCTCCGAGCCAATAAGTTTTAAACTTTGAATTGATCTTAATAAGTTTTTCTAATAACTTTTTCGGTAATTGTGCGTTAAAAATGCGGGAATAACTTGGACTCTTCATAAAACTAATTTTCTGGATTATTTACTTTTTTTTCAAGGATCTTGTAGGAAAGAAATGGATCTTCAGATTTAAAAATATAACTGTTAACGCAGAAATCATCTGCCCCCCTATCTCTAGCGTAGCTAATGGTGCGGGTGTTAATTCCGCCATCTACCTCAATTTCGATTAGGTCTTTAAAGAAACTTCTTAATTGTTCGATTTTAGGCGCAGCATTTTCCTGAAATTCCTGACCCGACATGCCGGCTTTAACAGTCAGAATTGTTACTCCTTTTAATCCGTGTCTTAAAAGTTTTTTATTAAGAATACCGTCTAACTCCGTATCTATGTCCACACCAAGAAAAGCTTTACCGCCGTGTTTTGTGACCTCTTCTAAAAATTCTTCACGGTTTGGCATAAGCTCGACCTGACCAATAAACCTTTTAAAACCAACGTGTCTGAAGTTGTTAAAGAAAACGATTGGATTTTCGGTCATGATATGAAGCTCGAGATTGGTATCTTTGGAGTATTTTTCAAAAATTTCAGGGCTAGGTAGAACAATTTCTTTAGAAAAATTCTGATCGGCAATGTCTACTTGAATAAATCTGGAGAAAGGAATTACTTTTTTTAATTTTTCTTCTAATTTTTCCTGATCTTTTTCTAAAATTGCTGGGATAATTTTGTATTTCATATTAGATTTCTTTTTCT
>JAMCTK010000025.1 GCA_023381035.1 Patescibacteria group bacterium | reverse complement strand
AGCCATTCGGAATCCGGTTAAATGTGTTCCTCCGTTTATGGTATTGATGACATTTACGTAGCTTTCGACATTTTCGTTATACATATTGTTGTACTGAAGAGCAATTTCTACTTCAACGTCTTTATCCGTTTTATTAATAGTTATTGCTTCATGAAGAGGGTTTTTGTTTTCGTTTAGTTTTTCAACAAGTGCTGTAATTCCACCTTCAAAATAATAATTGATTTCTTTTTCTTGTCCTTCTCGTAAATCAAAAAGGTGGAAATATAAATTAGGTACTAAATAAGCTCTTTCGCGGATTGCTTTTTTTACTGTGTCAAATTCAAAACTTGTTGTCTGAAAGATTTGGTCATCAGGTAAAAAGGTTACAGTTGTTCCTGTCTTGTTGTGAATGTTTTTTACTTCAGGTTTATCGTTGACGATTAAAGGGGTCTTGGCAATTCCTCTTTCATATTCTTGTCTGTGGACTTTTCCGTCTTTTTTTACTTCAACCCACATCCACTTAGAAAGAGCGTTAACAACAGATGATCCAACACCATGAAGTCCTCCAGAGATTTTATAAGCTGATCCTCCAAATTTTCCACCGGCATGAAGTTTGGTCATTACGATTTCCAGCGCCGATTTCTTAAATTGCGGCATTATATCAACTGGAATTCCACGTCCGTCATCAACAACCGTTGCGCTTCCGTCATTGTTAAGCATGATCCAAACATTTTTTGCAAATCCTGCTAAGGCTTCGTCTACGGCATTGTCGATGATTTCTCTCAAAGATTCGTGGAGACCTATCGAATCAGTAGAACCGATATACATTCCCGGTCTTTTTCTAACTGGTTCTAATCCTTCGAGTACTTGAATTTGTTGCGCGGTATAATCTTGCGGAGTTTGTTTTTTTATGGCTTTAGGCATAACTTACCTATGTTAACAGAAAATAATGTAAATGAAAAGACTTGACAAATGAAATAATGTCTATCTAATTTTTACGTCTATTTTGCTATAAATATTTGTGTTTTTTACTGACTTTGGTGTTATAGAAGAGAAAAAATGCAAACAATAACATGGAGCCTGATAAAACAAAAAATATGAAAAATGGAGTCTTTTCGAAAGCAAAACTTAAAAAGACCAAGAATAAACCAAGCACTCTTCCTAGCGAAAGCAAAAGTTCTCTTCCGGGCATTGAGATTGCAACATCGCTGTGAGCATCTACTACAAGCGCCGTAGACAGATTGGTCAAGATCGGAGAAATAAGCTGTATTACGCTTGCTGCTATTATCCAATAAGTAAGATTGTTTGTAGCGAAAATAAACATTAAAGTAGCTAAGCTGGAAAGAAGCGTAATTGGATAAAGAAAGATACTTCTTTTTTGCATCTTGTCTGATAGGTGCCCGATTATGAAATTTGCGCCAATGGCGACTAAAGATAAATAAGCAAGATAAGTTCCATATGAAATAGGCGTTTTAATAAAAAAGAGGACATAAATTGGTATTATTGCCTGATTTAATGCGTCCCAAAATCCAAACAAGAAAATAAATATTCTAGTTGATTTCAATTCTTTTAACGATTGAATTAGGGAATACTTTATTTGGAAATCTTCTTGTTTGCTGGTTAAAAATAACGGAATTAAACAGAATAATCCTGATAGAATCCAAACATAAATAAAATTAATCTGAGCTACTAATCCCGAAAGAAATGGAGCCAGAATTCCGATTAGTGGCCAAACATTAAACATAATTGCCGAACTTATTCCTGTTCTATGCTTAGGGCTATTTTTGAAATGGGCAATATTGTAAGGAACGAAAAAAAATACACCGGCAAGCCCATATATTATAGATATGATATAGAATTCGGTTTTTGTAAAAACTTTTATTATTGCAATAATGTAAATGACATAAAATATAATAGAAAAATACCAGGATTTTTTTGCCGAATAATTATTCCTGACTATTGTAAATACACCTATCGCTAAAAAAGCAAACATTTGGTTTAAAACAATGTCTGAAGGATTTAGCCCTTGTTGAAGAAAATGAATCGGAAGAATAGAACTGCTGAATTTAGAAAACCAGAGCCAAGAAATAAATAAAAGCAATATTTTAAGGAAATTTTTTCTAGCCATTAAAAAGATTATAGCTGTCCTTTTTTGCTAAAGCGATAGCAATATGTTTTCCAGAGCCAATCTTAGATTAGCGTTTGTATTTTTAATTATTTCATGTCCTTTTTGAAGTCTTTTCATTTTAAGTAGGTATTCATCTAAATCAGCACTGTTTATTTCTTTTTCTTTTAATTTTTTTCTTGTTGCTAAAATTAATCCCTCTATCCATAAAAGAGAAGAGTCTTTTTCTTTGGCAATATCCTGAGCAATTTTTAGCTTCTCCCCTACTCCTGCCTTAAGTAATTTTTCTAGGATTTCTTCAAATTCATTTGAGTTTTTTATTTCTTTTTCGTTTAGCTCAATAATTTTACAACGAGACAAGATGGTTGGTAAAAAAGCATCTTTATCTAATGCAATTATCAAAACATAGGTATTGGCTGGTGGCTCTTCTAAAACTTTTAGAAGCGAGTTTTGAGCTTCTGTTGTAATTCCGGTTGTGGCATCTATTATCACGCCCTTTTCTTTTCCTTGAGATGGCTTGAGAAATATCTGAGACTGAAAATTACGGACATCTCCAATACCGATAGTTTTTTCAGAAGAGACAATTACGACATCAAACTTGCTAATTTCCTTTTTTTTCAAGAAGTCCAGAGCATATTCTAGTCCGGTCGTGGAATTTTTAGAAGCGATCAAAATTGAGTGCATAACTGGCTTGAGTATACCATAATCTTTCATTTTTCAGGCTTGTATCTGCCTTGACAACTTAACTTGTTTATTCGTACTATTAAAGGTAATGCCCGTAAATTCACCGACTAAAGAAAATCAAAGTGTAAGCGATATTTTATTAGCGCAAAAACTTCTTACGCCGCAGCAGTATCAAGAAGTTAAGGTTAAAAGTGCAACCGAAGGAATCCCCGATGCCGATATCTTAGAGTCTTTACGTTATGTCCCTGAAGAAAAACTTGCAGAAGCAAAAGCAGCATCTTTGGGTATTCCATATATCAACTTAGAAGCTACTTCTTTTTCTCCTCAAGCTTTAGGTCTAGTGCCAAGGGCTGTTGTTGAGAGATTTCAATTGATTCCATTTATGTTTGATGAAAAAACAAAAGTTTTATCTGTCGCAATGAGTAATCCTGTAGATCTGGAAGCAATATCTTTTGTTAGTCAGAAAACAGGCTTAACTCTTAAAACATTTGCTTCTTCTTCCAAGGAAGTTCAAAAAGCGATTAATGAACAATATCGTCAAGAAATTGTCGGACAGGTTGGAGATGCTTTGAAAGAAACTGAAGAATATTCTCATACAAAAACAATTGATAGCACTAAAATTGGTGACATTATTAAAGAGGCTCCAATAGCCAAGATTGTTGCAACAATCTTAGAGTACGCTGTTACAAGTCGAGCTTCAGATATTCACATTGAACCGCAGGAAGACAGAGTTAGGGTTAGATACAGAATTGATGGAATTTTATATGACAGACTGAGTTTGCCAAAAAGCGTTCAAGAAGCGGTTATCTCTAGAATAAAAATTCTTTCCGAAATGAAGATTGATGAGCACCGTTCTCCTCAAGACGGAAGATTTAATTTTAAAGTTGAAGACAAGGAAGTGGATTTACGTATATCTGTTCTTCCTACGTCATTTGGAGAAAAAATCGTAATGAGGTTGCTTCGAAAATCTGGAGGAGTTCCGACGCTTCCGGAACTAGGTCTTTCCGGAACAGCGTTAAAAAACCTTGAATCAAATATTTTAAGACCTCATGGAATTATAATAGTGTGTGGACCAACGGGAAGTGGAAAAACTACTACTTTATACTCTGTTCTCTCAAAGCTTAACACAACCAGAGTTAACATTATGACGCTGGAAGATCCAGTTGAGTATCAGATGGCAGGAATAAATCAGGTGCAGATAAATACGGCAGTTGGTTTAACTTTTGCAAGCGGACTGCGTGCTTTTTTAAGGCAAGACCCAAATATCATTCTGGTTGGAGAAATTAGGGATCAAGAAACAACCGATTTAGCAATACAAGCTGCCTTAACAGGTCATTTGGTTTTTTCCACTCTTCATACATCAAGCGCCGCGGGTGCCCTGCCCCGCTTAATGGATTTAGGAGCAGAGTCATTCTTATTGGCATCAACCATGAATGCAATATTGGCACAGCGTATTGTTAGAAAGATTTGCGCAAAATGTAAGGAAAGCTATGTTCCACCTGCCTCCATTATTAATGAAATGAAAAATGGTTTAGGCAAATTTTTTCCGACTGATAAGGAAATCAAGCTTTATAAAGGAAAAGGTTGTGAGGAATGCGGTAGTACTGGATATCTGGGAAGAGTTGGTATTTATGAAACGCTTGCTGTTTCAGAGAAGATATCAACACTTGTTTTGCAAAAAGCAGACAGTGGTACAATTGAACAGCAAGCTATAGCCGAGGGTATGATCACTATGAAGCAAGATGGATATCTCAAGGCTTTAAGTGGAGTTACAACAGTGGAGGAGGTGCTTAGAGTAGCACAAGAATAATATGGAAATGCATCCTAAGTTAAAATCTTTGCTTGCAGAAGCTATAAAAGCGAAAGCTTCAGATTTACATCTCTTAGTAGGCATTGTTCCCGTTATTAGAGTTGACGGTTCTTTATTAAGTTTAAGTGCATATCCAGCTGTTACAGCCGAAGAAATGGATGAAATGGCTTTCTCTGTTTTAACAACAGAACAAAAAGACCTGCTTGTAAACAACAAAGAATTGGATTTTTCCATTGGTTTTGGTGGTGGCGCATATGGGAATCAGGGAAGATTTAGAGTTAACTATTACTATCAAAGAGGTTACCTTAGCGGGGCATTTCGTTTTTTGGAACCAAAGATTAAAACTATCGAAGAATTAAAACTTCCAAAAATTTGTCATGCCTTTTCTGATTTAAGACAAGGGTTTGTTCTTGTGACAGGTCCAACTGGTCATGGTAAGTCTACTACTCTTGCAGCAATAATTAATGAAATTAATCAAAAAAGACCGTCAAACATACTAACAATAGAAGATCCTATTGAATATATTTATCCGGCCGGAAAAAGTATTATTTCTCAAAGAGAAATGAACATAGATACTCATTCTTGGGGAATGTCTTTAAGAGCAGCTCTTAGAGAGGATCCCGATGTTGTTCTTGTTGGAGAAATGCGAGACCCTGAAACAATTGCAGCGGCCATAACAATTGCAGAAACAGGACATCTAGTTTTTTCAACCCTGCATACAAATTCAGCATCTCAAACGATAGACAGGATAATAGATACTTTTCCTGCTTCACAACAGGATCAAATTAAAGTTCAACTAGCATCTACTTTAAGGGGCATAGTCTCACAGAGATTACTTCCTCAGATTAGCGGGGGTAGAGTTCCGGCGGTTGAAGTACTACTTGCCTCTTCTGCAGTTACGAGCAACATAAGAGAAGGTAAAACCCACTTGATTGATTCCGCAATACAAACTTCTCAAGAAGCAGGAATGATTCCTCTTGAGTCATCTCTGGCAGCTTTAGTTTTATCAGGTTCAATAAGCATAGAGACTGCTAGGAGCTATTCATTGAGACCGGATGAGCTTATGAGACTTATTGGTTAATATGAGACTTCATTATAAGGCTGCCACAAATGACGGAAAAATTCTTACCGGATTTATTGATGCTAAAGAGATCCTTGATGCTGCAAATTATTTAAGAAGCAAACAGCTAGTTCCAATAAAAGTTGAGAAAATAAATACGAGTCCTTTATATCAATTTATTGCATCTTTTAATAAGGTAAAAAATCAAGATTTAGTACTTTTCACCAGGCAGCTTTCTTCCATGCTTAATTCAGGATTAACGCTTATGAAAGGCTTGGAGATTCTTAGAGAGCAAGTTCAAAATAAAGCCATGGCAGAGGTTGTTGGAGGAATAATCACAGACATAGAGGGAGGACGAAACCTCTCTAGTGCCATCTCTAAGTATCCAAATGTTTTTTCTCCAATATACATATCCTTGGTAAAGGCTGGAGAATCCTCAGGTCTTTTGGATAAAGTGCTTCTTCGTCTTGCGGAAAATCTAGAAAAGCAGTCAAAATTAAAATCAACAATTAAATCTGCTTTAATGTATCCCATGATAGTAGTAATTTTAATGGGGTTAGTTATGTTAGTAATGATGATTTTTGTGATTCCCCAACTTTCCGTACTTTATAAAAATTTAAACTTAGATTTACCGTTGCCAACCTTAATAATGGTTGGAATATCATCTGCGGTTGCTACTTTTTGGCCAATAATTATTCTTGCTCTTGGGGTTGGATATTACTTTTTCCTAAAATGGAAGAAAACAGAACAAGGGCAATTTTTGGTGGACAACCTACTGTTAAAGCTGCCGGTTTTTGGTAAGCTTATTAAGGAATCAATTTTAACTGAATTTTCAAGAACACTTGGATTGTTGGTTGGTACGGGGACCTTGGTTGTCGATTCATTAGTACAAACAGCCGATACTGCCGGAAATGTTCACTACAAGGTTGCGATTGTGAATTTATCAAAACAAGTTGAGAAAGGTGTTCCTCTTGGGGAAGCAATGTCCGCTAATCCCCTCTTTCCTCCAATGCTTGTACAATTAGTAAAAGTTGGAGAACAAACGGGCAAAGTCGACGAAACTTTAGTTAGGGCTTCGGAGTACTATGAGCGAGAAGTAAATCAGACAATTAAAACGTTAACGACGGCGATGGAACCGTTTATCATGATAATTCTTGGAACGGGTGTAGCATTTTTGATTATTTCTGTAATTACGCCAATTTATAGTTTAATTTCAAACATTCAGTAAAAAGAGGCTATATTAACTTCAAATTGGGTATTGACAAGTATTTATTGATTTGATTACATTATATTAGAGCATGAAAAAACAACTGTCCATAATAAAGCAACAAGGTTTTACCTTAATCGAACTTTTAGTTGTTATCGGAATCCTCGGAGTATTAGCAGCAGCCCTTATTGCCACAATTGATCCTTTTGAACAGCTTAAAAAAGCAAATGATGCAAACGTTAAAAATACAACAACAGAATTTGTAAATGCAAATGTAAGATACTACACCACTCATAATGCAATGCCTTGGGCAGCAGCGTCTTTAGGAGCTGCAGATTGTGTTGATGGTGCAGGAGGAGCTCCAACAAATGCAACTTTAAGTGATTTACCAGATTGCTTAGATGCTTTAGTAAACGATGGTGAGCTAAAAGCTGCTTTTACAACAGCTACTAGCATCACCAAAGAAATTGTTGTCACAGGTGCTGATAAAGATATAATAGCTTGCTTTAAACCTCAATCAAAAGCTGAGCAAAGAGGTACAAACACAAAGTTTGATTCTACAGGAGGAACATCCATATCGGATTGTGCGGCACTGGGAGGAACTAACGCCAATACTGATTGCTACTGGTGCATAAGATAAAAATCTTCTTCAAAAAGCATAAGAATAATATTCTTGAAATAGTCCTTTTCTTCTTCTTGTTTTTTTTATATCTTAGCAATTTGTCTCCAAGTGTATATGGTGGTGATGTAGGAGATTTAATAACCGCCTCATATGTTCATGGAGTTGCTCATCCTCCCGGATATCCCCTATTTACCTTACTAGGATATTTATTGTCACATATTCCTTTAAACAGTACTGTTGCATATAGAGTCGGTTTAATTTCCGTTGTTTCATCTTCTCTTGGCATTTTTTTCTTTTATAAATTAACAAGAATTTTTACAAAAAGTATTTTAATTTCCCTAACATCTTCCTTAATTCTTGCTTTTTCGTATCTTTATTGGCTTTATGCTGAAATTGCCGAAGTCTTCTCTTTAAACGTATTATTTGTAATTTTATTATTATTTCTGTCCGTTCTTTTTATAAATAATCCTTCAAAAAAAAAGCTCTTCTTAATCTCTTTTTTTACCGGTCTTGCTTTAACAAATCATCACACAATTATTTTTTTATTCCCCACAATCTTAATTTTAATTATCCCCAAAGCTTTTAAGTATCTTAAATCACCAAGGACTGTTTTGGGTCTTTTCGGATTCTTAATTCTTGGATTAAGCGTTTATGTTTACATTCCCATTGCTTCCTTTAGTCATCCACCTATAAATTGGGATAACGTAAAAGATCTCAATTCATTTATCCATTTGTTTCTTCGTAAAAGTTACGGAACATTTAAAGCAGGATCTTTTGAGGAAGCAAATTATTTACAAAGAATAGTGAGCTTAAGATTATATTTTTTTCAACTAATTGGAAACGTCACTTTTCCAGTAGCTCTAGTATCGATAGTTGGGGCGATATATCTTTTAGTGAAGAAAACCAAGCTTTCCCTAGCTCTTTTAGGGGGCTTTATTCTTTCAGGTCCTGTTTTTATAGTCTATGCAGGTTTTCCGCTTTATAATTCATTTAATCTTGGAACAAATGAAAGATTTATGCTTATGTCTTTTGTTTTCATACCAATCTTTTTTGCTTTTGGTCTCCTTTTTTTGCGTGATAAATTTTCCGCTTTTTTTAATGGAAGATACTCTTTTTTATTTGTTTTAGTATTTCTTTTAATTCCAATATCCTTATTCAAATTCAATTATCCCAGAACCAACTTGAGCAATGTTTGGGTAGGAGATAATTTAGCAATAGATATCTTTCGCAACGTTCCTCAGAATGGTGTCTTAATTGTTTCGGGCGATACGGTAGTTTTTAATTCATGGTATGTACACTTTGTTAACAAAGTGCGTCCTGATGTAGATTTAGTAAATTTAGGAGCCGAACAACCTTTTTTCTCGTCAGAAAAAGAGAAATATTTAAGAAAATATCCTAAGGATAAAACTGATAGTAACTTAAATTTTAAGGTATTAAAAAATATATCTTTGAGTCGCCCTCTTGCTTCCCTAAGTGTTCTACAGTTTGAAAAAAAAGAAAAATTAATTTGGCTTCCAAATGGTCTGACCTCGATTTTACTTAAAAACAAAAAGGAAATCCCAAGTAAAGACAAATTAATAGAAGATAATAATAAGATATGGCAGGAATTAAATATTCCGGATAAAAAGAAGAATATTGCATTAAGCAGTTTTACTATTTCAGATATTCCGAACGTATATTCAATGGCTATGTTAAATATGGGGAATTTTATATTTAACAATTATGATGATGGTAAATTGGCAACAAAATATTATAATAAAGCGATAGAAATTGATCCTGATAACAACAAAGCTTATTTGCTTACTGGATATTACTTGGGTACAAAAGGAAAATGTGTTGAAGCTGAAAAAAAATACAATAAATCTCTTGCTATTAACCCTTTTTATAAAATGACTTACATATCTTTATTTAATCTTTATCATACTTGTTTTAAGGATGATAAAAGAAGCAAGAACATTCTCATGAAGTATAAAGTTCTTTTTGGTTCAGATTTTTCAGCAGACATAAAAGATTATCTTGATAAATAAATTTTAATATCAAATGAGTTTATTAGTTGTTTTAATACTAGGCCTTGCAATTGGTTCTTTTCTAAATGTTGCAATTGATAGGCTTCCTAAAAACGAAACGATCCTTAGAGGAAGGTTTTTGAAGGATTATTTATAAAAAGAACGGACAGAAATAATAATAAAATTACAAATAATACGTTTAAAGAGAAGACTTCGGCAATTGGTTCTTTTCTAAATGTTGCAATTGATAGGCTTCCTAAAAACGAAACGATCCTTAGAGGAAGGTCTTATTGTGATTATTGTAAAAAAACTCTGAAATGGTATGATCTTGTACCAGTATTTTCCTATATTTTTTTAAAGGGAAAATGTAGGTATTGCAAGAAAAAATTAAGCATCCAATATCCGATTGTTGAGGTCGTCACTTCCCTGCTCTTTTTATTCATGTATTTTTATACAATTTCGATGTTTTATCAAAATCCTGATGTTTTATACATACTTTTATTTAATTTTCTTTTAGTATCATTTTTAATTGCAATATTTACGGCTGATATTAAATATGGAATCATTCCGGACAAAATTCTACTTGCATTAACAGTTGTTTTACTTACATTTAAATTGGTTTTTATGCAGCAAACATTTATTAATAATTTGCTGTCCGGAGTTGGAGCCTTTATTTTCTTTCTTGTGCTTTATTTTGTAACAAAAGAAAAAGGAATGGGTTTCGGAGACGTAAAATTTGCTTTTATTATTGGTTTTTTAGTCGGTTTTCCAAACGTTATTACAGCTTTATATATGGCCTTCTTGACAGGTGCTTTTACTTCGATCATACTTATTTTATTAGGCAAAAAAAGATACTCGAATGCTGTTCCTTTTGGGCCATTTTTGTCAGTATCTTTGTTTGTTGTGTATCTTTGGGGAGACAAAATTACCAATGTCTTGCTTAAGATATTAGGTCTTTAAAATAATGAAAAAACAATTAGGCTTTACGTTAGTTGAATTGTTGGTAGTTGTCGGAATTCTTTCCGTTATTTCTGTTGGAGCTATTTCTATTCTCAATCCTTCTGAGCAATTCAAAAAAGCAAGCGATGCAAGAAAAAAAGCTGATTTATCACAAATTCAAAAAGCTTTGGAAAGTTTCTACGAAGATAATGGGAGTTATCCTGAAATAAATGGTACGGGAGATTTTAGGATTAAAGCTCTTAACGGAAACGTGGTTGATTGGGGAACTTCATGGCAACCCTATATGAACATTCTTCCCAAAAGTCCTTCCGGTACCTACGTATACTATTCAAGCGGTGGACAAAGTTATTATTTATATGCTAGTCTGGAAAGAACAGGTGATCCTCAGCTTTGCAACAATGGCGATGCTTGTACAGGCTTAACAGGTGTTGGAGGAGAGCCTGATTTAACTGTTGCTTGTGGAGGAGTTTGCACTTATGGGGTTAGTAGTCCGAATGTAAGTCCATGAAACAAATTAAAATGTCTCATTTTAAAATTCTTAGAAAAAATGATGCTTTTACTCTAATTGAGCTTTTAATAGTAATTGCAATCATAGGTGTTTTAGCTGCTTTGCTTATGGCAAATTTTGTCGGTGTAAGACAAAGAAGTAGGGACTCACAGAGAAAATCGGACATGAGACAGATTCAATCAGCATTAGAATTATATAGAGCAGATGAAAGCAGTTATCCAGCAGCTCTCCCAGCATGTGGAGACCCTCTTACGGGCGCAACTACCAGCAATGTTTATATACAAAAACTTCCCTGTGATCCAGTTTCAGGCGATACATACTCTTATACTACGACCGGTACTCCCCCAATGTCTTATGTGTTAATCGCTTGCTTAGAAAATGTTAATGATTCTCAAAAAGATACCTCGAATGATCCATCAGCTTGTACGGGCGGTTCAACTAATTGGTCCATGACTCTTGAAAACCCATAGATTGCAGCTATATTAATGATCAACTCTGTTAAGTTAAATGAGAAAAAAACTACTAAGAAACGGAATTAACAAAGAATCTACTATTTTTAAAAAAAACTTCGGTTTTACTTTAATAGAACTTATCATTTCCTTAACGGTAATTGCGACTCTTTCCATAATAGGGATAGCTGCTTTTGTAAATCAAAGTAAGGTTAGTGCTTTGCAATCAGGTGCAGCGGAGTTTTATTCGGTTTTAAATGTGGCAAAATCACGTGCTATGTCTCAAGTAAAGCCGGACAATTTATGTATAGGAAGAACCCTGGAAGGATATAGTGTTGTTATTGATTCCACTACAACTTTTAAGCTTTACGTAAACTGTGGAGGAAATGAATTCCTAATCAAATCGGGAAAACTTCCTACTAACATCACCTTTGCGTCAAGTCCCGATACAACATCAACTAACTTTTTCTTTGGAGTTTTGACAAATAGCGTTCAAGGAGCAGGAGTAGTAACCGTTAAAGGATATGGCAATTCAAAAGTTTTGAACATCGATGGTGCAGGTAATATAAAATTGAACTAATGAATCAACGAGGGACAGTTTTAGTTGAGACTTTGATTGCCTTGGGTGCTGCTGTTGTCATAATTGCGGCAATAACAGTTATGGTTATTTCCTCACTAAATAATGCACAGTCTGCAAAGAGCCAAGGTTCGGCTACGCAATACGCGCAAGAGGGATTAGAGATTGCTAGAGATTTATCTCGTTCTAATTGGGCAAGCTTTAGGGCTTTGAGTGGGATCAACTGCTTAGCCGAAGGAAGCACTGAATTGACTCCGGAAGGAGTTGATGGTTGCGGACAAAACGTCGGTAATTATGTCAGAACAGTGGAACTTCAGCATGATGATACCAGCTGTTCTGGTGGAAGCAAGGTCATATCGGATGTCTCCTGGAGTGATACCGATTGTAAAGATAGGTCAAATATATTTTGTCATTCCGTGGAGCTTCAATCTTGTCTCTCTAATTTTCAAGCTTTTCCAAGTCCATGAAAAAAATTAAAAAAAATAAAAACCTTCAAGGAGGTTATACGCTGATTGAGCTTCTTGCTGTTATGGTTGTAATGACTGCGGTCGGAATTATTGTATCGGCGATACTTGTTTCTTCTTTAAGAGGAACAACCAAGACAACCGTTCTAAATGATATCAGACAGAGTGGATCATACCCAATTATCCAAATGTCAAAAATGATTGAATTTTCTAAGTCTTTTGACGGCGTAAGCACAGACGGGTTATTCTACACAACTGATTGCACTACGGCAGCTGTTGGAGCCACTACTCCTACCCCTACTCCAGAACAATATCAATTTGTAAAGATTTCCACATTTGATAATTCAACAATCATTTTTTCCTGCGAAGGAGATCCATTAACAGTTGCATCAAATGGTGCGTCACTTATAAATACAGAGCAAGTAAAAGTAAATTCATGCTCATTTTCTTGTACCCAGAATTACGTAACCCAACCCCCTACCATAGGAATACATTTTTCCTTAAGCAGGAATGTATCTTCTAATTTTTCCGAGCAAGATGTTACCATTCCCTTTGACACGACAGTTAGCGTAAGAAATTCAAGTAATTAGAGTTTGTTGACAGGTTGTTAAACAGTTGTTACTCTATACTTAAGGCTAATGTTTAACAACTTAATCAAGCTTAAAAACAATCAACAAGGACAGGTACTTTTAATTGTAATATTGGTAATGGTGGTTGCACTAACAATTGGTTTATCTGTTGCATCAAGAAGCATTGTTAGTCTGCGCACATCTACAGAGCAGGCAGAATCCCAAAAAGCGTTAGCGGCAGCAGAAGCCGGAATAGAACAGGCTATTAAAGCGAATTCAGCTCCTTCTCCTGGGTCATTGGGCAATGCTTCATATGTAACGTCTCTGAGTGAAGTAAACGGAGCTAATTTTGTTTTAAACGGTGGTAATCCAATTCCCAGAAACGATGGCTTTGATCTTTGGTTATCCGATTACTCAACTAGTTCTGCCCAAATTTATCAAAATCAAAAAAGTGCTAATCTAACAATTTATTGGGGAGATAGCGCTGATGGATGCTCAAACGCTGCTTTAGAAGTCGTGGTTATCTCTGGAAGTCGTGCCACTCCAGCTATTACCAAATATGCGCTAGATGCGTGTCAGGACAGACAGACAGGAAATAATTTTACATATATTTCAGGCGGAGGAGGTACGGTAAGCGGCAAGACATTTCCTTTCGGAACAACAATTGCCGTAACAAATGGATTTATTGTAAGAATAATTCCACTATATGCAAATGCCAATGTGGGAATAGTAAGCAGTGTTGATTTGCCTAATCAGGGAAAAGTTATTACATCAACAGGAGCATCAGGTGCGACAGAAAGAAAAATTACCGTATTT
>JAMCTK010000024.1 GCA_023381035.1 Patescibacteria group bacterium | reverse complement strand
CTATGGTGCAAAAAAAAGAAGTTTTTCTCGAAAAAATACTTAACCTGCCGGATGAAAGAGTTCTCGTTGCTAAAAGACAACATTGGCTAACGTTGGCAACTCCACTTTTTACGATTATTTCAATTAGTTTACTCTTTGTTTTTTCCTCTTTTTACATTTTCATATTAACCCTTTTCACCCCGACTGTCTTTGTTTCTTCGATTGCTGCAATCTTCTTGTTGGCCTTATCCCTAGTGGCCAAATCTATAGTTGACTGGTATTTCCATTTGTATGTAATTACTAACCGTAAAATTCTTGAGGTCTGCTATTCTCCTATGTTCTCTCATTCGCTTTGTGACGTGCTTCTTGACCAGGTAAGATGTACCGAAATTGATGTTAAGATTAATGGAATTGTCAATGAATTATTTAACAATGGGGACATCATTGTTTCTTTTGACAGACCAACTCATCAAGATGCTTTTACCATAAAAAGCATTGAGAATCCCAATGAAATTGGGCATATTCTCGGACATGCATTTGCTTCGGTAGTAAAAGAGGACTCCGACACTCTGTGGTATAGACTAAAAAACAAGAAAAACTTTGGCATGATAAAAGAAATATTTCCAAATCAACGGATTGGAGGTGAGTTAAGATGAAAATCGCATTAGTACTCTTTCAATTTTTCCTTCTCTTCTCCAGTATTTTTATCGGCGTATACAATGTTCTATATAAAAAAGAGACAAAGCGAGCAAAAGAAGATTTGGGAATTAATCTTCATCCCAGAGTTGTAAACGTTCTTGATCTAAATATCGGCCTATCAATTCTTACAGTTATTGCACTTACCGCTCTCTCCCTTCTAATTCTTATTTTCTAAATCAACTTTTTCTTAAGTAAACCCGGCGTGCTGGACTTACGTGTTGACAAAAGAAAAAAAAACTATAGAATAAATCCTATGCCAAAAAAGACAACCCCTAAGAAATCCACAAGCCTTGGGAAAAAATCCCCAAGTTCTTCCATAGAAAGATTCTCTCTTCCGCTAAACAAAAACTATGGCCCGATTCTTTACATTCTTTTATTAGTAGCTGCTTTCTTTCTGGGATCACTTACAACAAAGGTTTCTTACCTCGAAAAAGGAGTAAAAGCAACCGGACCTGAACCAACAACAACCGCAGCAGCACAACAACAAGCGGCACAACAGGCTCCAAAAGTTGAATTAGCCACAATTAAAAAAGTCTTTGACAACAAAGAGGTAATTAAATTTGGAGATGCAAACAAAAAATTGCTTCTTGTAGAGGTCGCAGATCCATCATGTCCTTTTTGCCAAGCTGCAGCAGGCAAAAATCCTGAGCTAAACAAGCAAATGGGCACTCAATTCACTTTAGCATCAGATGGAGGAACCTACATTTCACCTGTTCAGGAAATGAGAAAGTTAGTTGAATCAGGACAAGCTTCTTTTGCCTTTATTTATCAAAATGGTCATGGAAATGGTGAAATGGCAATGAAAGCGTTGTTTTGCGCTAACGATCAGGACAAATTCTGGGATGCACACGATAAGTTGAACACAAACGAAGGATACAACTTAATAAACAACGAGGTAAAAAATGATAAATCAGCTTCAGGCAAGCTGTCTGATTTTCTATCAAGCACACTTGATTCTTCAGCTTTAAAATCATGTCTCGATGGTGGAAAATATGACAGCTATATAGCCAATAACCAAAAACTGGCTGCGAGCATGGGAGTAAACGGAACCCCAGGATTCTTTATTAACACAACTAACTTTGCGGGTGCGTATAGTTGGAACGACATGAAAAGCGTTGCGGAAGCAGCTTTGAAATAATTACTCTTCTCTACCCCAAAAGCTTTACCAATATATATATAAGTAAAATTCCTAATACGAAAAATACTGAATAATTTATTGCCAAATCTTTATCTGCTTTGTGATGAATTTCCGGTAGTAAATCCGTAGCTGCCAAATAAATAAAGTTTCCTGTTGTCACAGCAAGCAAGAATGGGACAATGTCATGAAACGAATTGCCAAGATAATAAGCAAGTACTGCTCCTGCTAAAGCCGTTATTCCCGATAATAAATTAAGAAATATCACTTTCTTCTTTTCCCAACCCTTGTGAACTAAAATACTAAAATCTGCTAATTCATGGGGAATCTCATGCACAAAAACTGCGATCGTTGTAACAATTCCAAGCTGAAAATTGACTAAAAAAGCTGCGGCAATAGAGATTCCATCTAAGAAATTATGCAGTCCGTCTCCGAAAAGCAAAAAAGAAGTCGGCATTTTAAGATGTTCTTTCTCTTCTTCTTTTTCTTCATGTTCATGGTGATGTAAAAAAAGAAACACTCTCTCAAGAATGAAAAATCCGGCAATGGAAAGCGTAACCCATAAATAAACTTGTTCTCCCCCAAGTTCAACTGCCTCTCTCATTGTTTCCAAAAATCCTATTGCAAGAAGTGTTCCTGCTGCAAAAGCGACCAAAGGAAAAGAGATGCTCTTTATTAGATCTTTATGTAAAAGCAATATGGAAACCAAAAATAAAGAAACTATTGATGCCAAAAATGTTGCCAGTATGATGTTAAGTAACATTATTTAAAATTGTATTTCTATTATACTGAAATTTCAAAGCTATTAAAATTCATTTCTTTATTTTCCCACTCAATCTTTATATCTCTAACATTCGCCAAAAAAGGCCCTTTACGACAGGCGTTTATTGCTCTTTCTATCTCTTCCTTTGGTCCGGAGAAAAGCGCTTCAACTCTTCCCTGATCAATATTCTTAACCCAACCCTTCAACTCAAGACTTAAAGCAGTTTTTTTTACAAATTGTCGATAACCTACTCCTTGTACAAATCCTGATATTACTAGATGACACAGCATATTAATAAAATCTAGCTCCAATTTGAGCTAAAACAAAATATCTCAAAAATCTTCCTACCATAATAATGGCAAAAAACCGCAAAATTGAAAAATTAAAAATTCCTGCTATTAGTCCGAAAGAATCAAAAATTGGATTTGGTATAAAAGCTCCGGCAAATAAGATCCATCCTCCATATTTATTAAAATTTGTTTCAATCAATCCGAACCATTTACTTTTTTCCAGTTTTTTCTTGGCAATTTTTCGACCGGAAATACCAAGGATTAGATAAAGCATATCTCCCAAAGTTGCACCAAGAGAAGCAGCAAGCCCAACTAGAATTGGAGGATAAATTGAGCCCCCTACAACCGCTGTTATAAATGATGGAGCCGGGAAGAAAGAAAGTCCGGAAATAAAATTTGCTATAAAAATTCCTAGTATTCCCCAGTTTTTATGGTCTTTAAAAATATCCGGAAAAAGAAAAAGAGAAACGGTTAATCCTATCGAAAGAATGACAATTAGAATAGAAAGAAATTTTCCGTTTTTCATTTAGTGGTTTTCAATGCAGTTTTCAATTCTTTTAGTTTCCACATAAAAAGTGCTCCTTTGTTTTTAGCATTACTGTCTACGCAAAATGCGAGGGCTTTCTCTAAGATAGAACGGTGAGTGGTTTTTGCCAGCTTAATATATAAACTTCTGTGTTTGTAATCATCTAGAACGTCTGCAAGATGGATACCGTAGGACTGAAATTCTCGGGAAATATATTTGTCCGTCGTAGGATTAAATTTGTCTAAAACTTGCTTTATCGACTTCATCTTATTTAGAATTAAATCTGTTCATCGCAACATCCATTCCATTTTCCAGGGCGGATTCTAACGCCTGAACACATCTTTTAACCAACTCTCTTGATTTACCCATTTCCCCATGTCCAAATCCTCCAAGTACATAACCGTCTATGTTTCTCATGTTTGATTTTTGATTTTTCATTGGATGTCCAATTCCCAATCTAAATCTCCAAAATTTATCTGTCCCTAAGGTTTTTATAATTGATTCTGTTCCTCTGTGTCCTGCTGATGCTCCTCCAAATCTAATTTTCAAAGCTCCTAAAGGAATATCCAAATCATCATGGATAATCCAAACGTCCTCCGGTTTTATTTTATAAAAATTTACTGCGATAGAGACTGAGAGACCGGAGTTGTTCATGTAGGTTTTTGGTTTAAGTAATATAATTTTCTCCAGTTTTATTTCCGATTTGGAATTTTTTACTTTTTGCCATTCTATTTGAGCAATTTCACCTTTAAATTTAGTCTTTTCTTCCCACTTTAATCTTCCAAAATCTTTTACGAATTTCTCTAGAACGCTAAAACCAATATTATGTCTTGTTTTTTCGTATTTCTCTCCAGGATTACCGAGCCCCACTATCAACTTCATATTGCGATGATTAATATGACCCTATTATACAATGATTTTTCCAGTTAAGAGTAAGAAAAAAGTAATAATGTTTATTTAATAAGACTTATGACTTCTCGGTTTTCGACTTGGGGAAATACCCTGTAAAATTGCCCAACTGCGAAAAACACTTCGGGCTTACGAAGAGTAATAATTTTATTAAAATATTTATTGATTCTTTTAAAGGTGTCCTTCGCAATAACAGGCGTAATCAAGATAATCTTATCAACATTTTCTTTTAATAAATATTTTCTAGCGGTCATAACAGTCGCCCCTGTTGCTACCCCATCATCTACTAAATAGATAATTTTATTTTTTAAATTTAATTGCTTCTTACCACTTCGTAAAACTATCTCAAGACGCTCTCTTTGTTCTTCTTTTTCTCTTTTAATCTTATCTCTTTCTAAAGAAGTCAAGCCAAGTTTTTTTATTATTTCTTGATTCCAAACAACTGTCTTTTTAGGCCCTACTACTCCTATTGCAAGCTCAGGATTAAAAGGAGCCCCCAGTTTTTTCAGAACAATAATATCAAGTGGCACACCCAAGTAGTTGGCAATAACTTTACCCATTACAACAGCACCTTTAGGCAAAGCAATTACAACCGTCTTTTTATTTTCATAAGCTTTTGGGAGTTTTAAAGTTAATTTATGCGCAGCGTCTTCTCTATTGTCAAACATGCTTCTATTATAGCTTAAACACAAAAAGAGCCACTCTAACGAAAATCGGTAGAACAGCTCTTTCTAGA
>JAMCTK010000023.1 GCA_023381035.1 Patescibacteria group bacterium | reverse complement strand
GATCGGCAATTTTTCAACGGGAAAATACTCAAGCATTGTCTGTTGTAACACTTGGTTCTCCTCGCATGGAGCAGCTAATTGAATCAGCAGAAGGAGAAGAGATTAAAAGATATATTCATCATTATTCCGGATTACCATATTCTTTTGGTCAAACAGGACGTGTCGGAACTCCTTCCAGGCGAGAAATAGGACACGGAGCATTGGCAGAAAGAGCTCTTCTTGCCGTAATTCCAAAACAAGATACATTTCCTTACACAATAAGAGTTGTTTCGGAAGTTTTATCACAAAACGGATCAAGCTCGATGGCTTCTACTTGTGGATCAACACTCGCTCTTATGGATGCAGGTGTGCCAATCATAAAACCAGTTGCCGGTATTTCTATCGGAATGATGTCTGATGGAGAAAAATACGAACTTATTACAGACATAATCGGTTTAGAAGATTTTTCAGGAGACATGGATTTTAAAGTAGCTGGGACAACAGACGGAATAACAGCAATTCAGTTAGACGTTAAAAACGCAGGATTAACAATAGAGCAAGTTGCTCAAATTTTTGAAAGAGCTAAAACTGCAAGACTTAGTATTCTGGAAAAAATGCTTGCGACAATGCCTAATTACAGGGAAGAGGTTTCCGAATATGCTCCAAAGATAGAACAAATTAAAATTCCTGTTGAAAAAATAGGAGAATTAATTGGACCCGGTGGAAAGATGATCAAAAATATTATTGCCCAAACAGGAGCAACAGTAGATGTAGAAGATGATGGAACAGTAACTATCTCTGGAACTGCTGAAGAAGCAGTTGATAAAGCAACAGAATGGGTAAAAGGACTAATTAGGGAAGTTGTAATTGGAGAAGTTTTTGACGGAGAAGTAAAAAGAATCTTGCCTTTTGGAGCTTTTGTAGAATTTTTACCTGGTAAAGAAGGAATGGTTCATGTTTCTAAAATGTCTGCGGAATTTGTAAAAGACCCAAATGACATTGTCCATATAGGCGATAAGGTTAAAGTAAGAGTTATTGAGATTGACGATCAACACAGAATTAATCTCTCAATGCTTTTCGGAGATGATGATAAGCCTAGAGAAAGAAGACCGGAAAGATCTCATGATGATCGCGGAGAAAGTAGACCACCGCAAAGAGGAAGATTCAATAGAGACAGAAGTAGTGGAGATCGTAGAGGCGGATTTAATAGTAGAAGTGATGATAGGGATCAGGGTCCAAGAAGAGAGCCTCATCCTTTGGCAATGCAATTTAGAAGAGAGCGAGAGCAAGAAAGAAGAAGTCAATTTAGAAAACCTCGATAAACTATTAGAAATTAGTTGTTGAAAACTGTACAATATATATATGGACTCTGCCCAAGACCAAACTTCTATTACAGGTCAAATTACAAAACTTGAAGAAAAATTAAAATCTGCTAATTTACCTCCTGATTTATTAGAAAAAATAAACACCATGTTGGCCATGCTCAAAGTAAGTATGAACGGTGGGGCAAATGCTTTCATGAATTACGAAGGAGTAGCTAGATATGTTGAATGGGTGGTTTCTTTACCTTTTAATAAAATAACTACAGATTTGTTGGATTTAAACGCAGCTAAACAAATGTTGGATAAAAACCACTACGGATTGGAAAGTGTAAAAAACAGAATTTTGGAGTACCTGGCAGAGATTATGCTTAATCTAAAAAATAATCCCGATCCGGATGCTATAGCCAGAGCTCCGATCCTTTGTTTAATCGGACTTGTTGGAACTGGTAAAACAACACTTGCTTATTCAATCGCAGAAGCATTGGGCAGAAAATTCGAGCGCATTCCCTTTGGCGGAATGGGAGATGCTAGAATTTTACGCGGTCAATCCAGAGCGTTCCCAGATGCAGAACCGGGGTCAATTATTAAAAAATTGGTTCACGCTCAGAGCAAAAACTGTGTAATCTTACTAGATGAGTTAGATCGTGTAACTGAACAGGGAAGAGCAGATATTATGGGAGTATTAGTTGAGCTTTTGGATCCCGGGCAAAATAAAGGCTATTTAGATCATTATATTGATTACCCGTTTGATTTATCCAAATGTATTTTTATTGCAACTGCAAATAATACCGCAAATATATCAACTGCTGTTATGGATCGTTTGGAGATTGTGCAAATGCCTTCTTACACAGATGACGAAAAAGTAATAATTGCCAAAACTTATCTTTTTCCAAAAATAAAAAAACAAGCAGGTCTTTTAGATAATCAATTAATAATAGATGAGCCTATTTGGCCAAACATTATCAGACCTTTAGGTTTTGACTCCGGTATTAGAAGTTTGGAAAGAACGATTGAAGGAATTTGCAGAAAAACAGCAAGGCTGGTTGTGGAAGGAAAAGTTCCTCAAGGCCAGACAGTTCATGTTACTGCAGCTAATCTGAAACAATTCCTTCCATCATAGACGGAAGCATTAAAAATAATGTATAAAGTATCAACAACCATTTTTAAAAATATGAATAATCAACAAGTTAAATTTATCCCAATAGGCGGACTCGGAGACGTGACTCGCAATATGTATCTGTATGAAACAGAAAGCGAGATTCTTATCGTGGATTGCGGATTTGGTTTTGCGGACGAAACAATGTTGGGAGTGGATTTAATGCTTCCCGATGTATCATATTTAATTCAAAATCAGAAAAAAATTGTCGGTATGGTTTTAACCCATGGACATGAAGATCACATTGGAGCATTGCCATTTGTTGTTCCTCAACTTCCATCATTTCCCATTTTCGGCTCTCCTTTAACAGCTGCTTTTGCTAATGAGAAATTTGTGGAATTTCGGCTTCCTCATAGAGTAAAAACCGTAGCTTTTGACGGGGGAGACATTCAACTTGGCTCATTTAAAATCTCATTTATCCGTGTGACGCATTCAATTCCTGATGCATCAAATCTTTTCATAAGAACACCGGTTGGAAACTTCTTTCATGCCAGTGATTTTAAATTTGACCTGACTCCTTTTGACAAAAAGCCAACCGATTTTGCAAAAATTACCAAATGCGCTTCGGAAGGAGTCCTATGTTTAATGTCAGATTCTTTAGGTGCTGAGAGAAAAGGATTTACTCCTTCAGAACAAGCTCTTGAAGAAAGCATTGAACTTGAGATGCGAAATTGCGAAGGTAAATTTATTTTAACTACTTATAGCTCTAATATTTCAAGATTAAATCAAGCAGTTATTGCCGCAAAAAAATCCGGCAGGAAAATATGTTTTGTTGGCAGATCTCTTCTTAAGTCAAAAGATATAGCAGAAAAACTTGGTTACATGTTCTTTCCAAAAGGATTTGTAATAACGGTTGATCAAATTAGAAATTTTAAAGATCGGGACCTTTGTTTAATAATTGCCGGGAGTCAGGGGCAGGAAAATTCATCTCTTAGTAGAGTGGCTCATGATGAATACAGAGAAATAAAATTAAGCAGTAAGGATGTTGTTGTTTTTTCGGCTGATCCTATTCCGGGAAACGAGATTTCAATAAACGCAATGATTGACGCTATTTCAAGAACAGGTGCTAAAGTAGTTTATTCTGAGGTATCGGACAGGTTTCATGTTTCAGGTCACGGCGCGTCTCGAGAACTTCTTTTAATGATGGCTTTAACCAGTCCTAAAAATGTTTTGCCGATTGGCGGAACTTACAGGCAAATGGTTGCTTACAAAAACTTAGCTAAAATGCATGGACTTTCAGATCAAAACATTATCCTTACCGATGATGGGTTGGAGACAATCTTTACGAGAGACAGATGGAATTTTGGCAAGAAAATTTCTCTTAAAAATGTTTATGTGGATCAAATATCCGGTGAAGAAGTGGAGCAGTTTGTCCTTCGCGATAGACAAAAGATCGCAGAGCAAGGAGTAGTAATTGTAATGGTAGAAGTGGATACTCAGACAGGACAAATAGTTGATCAGCCAAATATTATTGCAAGGGGATTCCCAACGGATGAAGCAAAAATGCTTAACAAAAACCTAATCCAAGAATTAAAACACAATTTCCAGATTAAAAATGCACCTGTAAAAGATTGGATTAGATTTAGAAAAATAGTTGGAGATATTTCCGAAAAATTTATCAGTAAAAACTTTAAGAAAAACCCTCTGATTCTCCCAATAGTTATTGAAGTATAGAAAAAGTGATAAAATGCTTAAGAGATAATTAGATTATGCATAAACTTAGCCCATCTGATTTTGCTTATTTATACGAAGAATGTAAGCTTTGTTATTGCTTAAAGGTAAAGCATGGAGTATATCAACCCAGCATGCCCATGCCGGGAATTTTTTCTGCAATAAACACCAGGCTTCAGGGAAAATTAGTTGGTAAAAATTTAAAAATACTTTCGGAAGAATTACCTGATATTGAAATTATTAATCAAGAAGGATGGGTAGAATCAACCACCGCACCGCAAACATCAGTCTATATAAAAGGGAAATATGATTTATTGGGAAAGGATTCAAACGGAGAATATGCTTTGATTGATTTAAAAATTAGCCAACCTGCAGATGATAAGATTGAAAAATACAAAACTCAATTAGGTGCTTATAAATTTGCATTAGAAAATTCAAAAACAGGAAATCCCATAAAAATAAAAAAATTAGCTCTATTGATTTTTTATCCTGACCAAGTTTCTTTTGAAAAAGGTATCACAAATTTTACTTTTCCTCCAAAGTGGTTAGATGTTCCTGTTGACGAGCCAGGATTTTTGGAATTTATAAAATCAGTAGATAATCTTTTAGCAGGTCCGATGCCTTCAGAAAGCAGGGAGTGTAAGTGGTGCAGATACCGTAATATAGGTACAACATTTTCTCAAGAAGAAAAATCTTTCAAAAACGATTTACCTTTTTAATTATTAAAGATTGATTTCAGTTAACAAAGATAGTAAGCTATTCATATGACAAAATCCGTTTTTACTCACGAACAAGCAAAGGAAATTGGAGAAAAATTGGGAGTAGACTGGTCTCTTTTTGATGTCGAGCAATTTAGAATGGGGATGGATGTGGAACTAGAACACGGAACCGTTGATTCCAATACAAACGTTACTAATGATGACCCTTTATTAACGGGCAAAATCGCACTCGCACATTTAAATGAAATTCGTGATTATTACACACGTCTTTATGAAATGGAAAAAGTAGGGGAAGCATACTGGGATAATCTGGAAAAATAAATTTAATCGGAAATTCTTCAATAGATCGATAATCATAAAACAAATAAAAAAGTATCCCTCTCTTGATTATTCTCATTTTCTCAAGAATACTGGAATATAAAATTGAATTATGCTATGCTAAATAAAATTACATCTTCTTAACATGGGTACATCTCGCCAAATAGAAAAAATTGTAAAAGGATTTGCAAATCATAGACGCATAGAAATGCTTGAATTAATTAAAAACCGACCTGAATTATCATTGAACGAGATATCAAGTGAGCTTAGGGTGAACTTAAAAACTGCGAGCGAACACTTAAGAAGACTCACTGTTGCTGGGTTAATTTTAAAGAGAAACAGAGGGCAAAACGTGTTGCATAAATTGTCCCCTCTTGGTGATGATATTCTCAAATTCTTGAGAAAGCTGGAACAATGAGAGCTTGTGGTGTGAGAAATAAGTTTATATAATAATTTTATGGCTAAGAGACGAGGATATCGCAAAAGACATCCTAAATTAAAATTAAAGCTCAAAAAAGAAACAGTCTATTCCAT
>JAMCTK010000022.1:500-5377 GCA_023381035.1 Patescibacteria group bacterium | reverse complement strand
CTAAAAAAATTAAGGCTTAACCATTTAACAAATTTTATTAGTTTGACGATTCACGCAATGTTTTATAGTACACTTGACAAGAGGACGTTCATAAAAAAACATTATTAAAATCCTTAATATACTTACTTATACATTTTTCAGACCAAATTGATAGTCAAATTCTGAATTTAGACCTTCAGATAGGAATAAATCCATGAATTTTTGCAGTTTGTGCAAGATATCATCTGGCTCACAGATAGTGTTTTAGAAGTGTTAAACTTCTCACTTAGCTCAAATAGAGGGGCTAGTTGATGTGTTCGATTATCTAATTTCATTCGGCTGTTGGCTGTTCATTTGGAGCGCTTTTCTTTGGTGACAGTGTTGCACCAAAACCGCCTGCTTCTAAACCGTAAGTAGCTGTTGTTGTAGAACCAATTCTTTTTGCTTCAATATCAATTCCATCTTCAAGCGTTCTTAGAGTTGCTGGGTTAGTCGGCATCATCATTGCAGGATATTCACCATCACTTTGGGCTTGAACACTATCAAAAACTGCATTTATTCCATCAACCCATCCATACGCGTGCGCCTCACGCCATTGTTCATCACCTGTTAAAACTGTGCCAACTATTAAATGTGCTGGTTCTCCAATCTTTTGCGCTATATAAGTTGATAGAATTGCATATTCAGAACACATTGCTACGCCTTTCATCTTTGATAATTTACACTTGTCACCTAGTTCTCGTTGCCTTTGTGTTCTTAGCGCTTGGTTCTCTATTGGTTTTCCCAAAACTTGAAATGCCTTCCTTTGTATTTGGTAATACTTATAAACAGTAAAGGGGTCAAGTGGTATTCCAAGCTCTGCACAGTGTTTGGTAAATCCTTCTCTATCTCGTTCCCAACCTTTTTGTAAATTATCAAGGTTGACTTTTTCTAATCCTAAGTTCTCCTCGTCTATTTCAATTGTAATCTTTCCTAAAACTGCTATATCAATTGGCTGATTAGGTAGTAATTTGTCATAAATCCTTCCGAAATGAAGATCACGAAAAGGGTGTTCCTGAACTGCTGGGGTTGTTACTTCTTCACCTGTTTCACTCATATTTCATTTTTTTAAGCCCTAAAAAAATTAAGGCTTAACCATTTAACAATTATCTAGAGTCTAGACTTTTGTCATCAATTGTCTAAGTCATTTAGACAATTCAATTATATCAAAAAATCTTAGACATAAGCGTATTGGCAATCTGGTACTTCTATCTGAAATTGCCTCATCGTGTGATATACTCTTTCAAGATGAGTAAGCACGAAGTTCCATTTTTTACTGACTTGACTCACACGAAGCTAAAATCATAAGTTCTTCTTAAAATTCTTTTGCGTTTACTACAAACTTCTAACATAAAGTGCTTGACAACTTCTACATGATGTAGTAGATTGTTTGTATTGTAAAAATATTTAAAGCTGATAGGTTGGTATGAACAAAAAATTTATAATTTTAATAATTTTTGCATCAATTCTTATAATGGGAGGGGGAATATTTTTGACAAGCTCAAGTTCTACGGATATTGGAGTTGCTTCATTGCAACCCTCAAGTAAAGCCAAAGCAACAGTTCGCGAAACTGATTTTGATTGGGGAAAGATAAACTATAGTGGTGAAAAACCTACAAAGACATTTACTATAAAAAATACAGGAACTGATACTTTAAAATTGTTTAATGTTAGAACTTCATGTCATTGCACTAAAGCCCACATAACGATAGATGGCGTTAGCAGTCCAGATTTTGGGATGGTTGGGACTTCCTCTTGGGTAGGTGATGTAAGACCTGGTAAAGAAGCAAAAGTTGTAATTGTTTTTGATCAAGCATTTCATGGAGATCAAGGACTTGGTCCAGTTGTAAGATACACTATGGTTGAAACCAATGATCCCTCCAATTCTAAGATTACCTTTGCTACATCAGGAACAGTAGTAAAGGATTAAATATGGAACAGGTTCTTTTTCAGACATCTTTGATTGCGGCTTTTGTTGGGGGAATGGTTGCTTTGTTTGCCCCTTGTTGTATCTCCTTTTTGTTACCGGCTTATTTAGGTAGTGTTGTAAAAGAAAGGGAAAAAGTTGTTTTAATGACTTTAGTTTTTGGGCTTGGGATTTTTATCGTTATGATGCCGGCAGTTCTAGGTGTTGCAGCTCTTTCAAAAGCACTATTTATCTATCATGATAATATTTACTTTTCAGGCGGAATAGTAATGTTAATTTCAGCTGCCATTACATTTCTTGGCCTTAAGTTGCCTGTGCCTCATTTGCCAGGACGAGATAACCCTCAAAAACCGGATATTTTATCCATATTTACTTTGGGCATTTTTTCAGGTATTACCAGTGCTTGTTGTGCGCCTGTTTTAATCGGGATATTAACTCTTACATTTCTTTCTACCAATTTTTTTGGAGCTCTCGCAATTGGGGGAATGTATGTATTGGGTATGGTAACGCCTCTTTTATTTATCTCGGTTTTTCTTTCAGGAAAAATTACAAAATTTTCAATTCTTAGAAAACCTGTAACAAGTTTTCGCTTTTTAGGAAAAGAAAGAGTAGTTATTGCAAGTAATCTCATTGCAAGTATTATATTTGCTTTTACAGGATTTATGATTATATATTTGAATGCGACTGGAAGACTTGGAATGGGAGATGTAAAAGGCTTTACAAAAATGATTACCAATTCAACATCGTTTGTTAGTCAATATGTTGGAACTAATTCGCCATTAAACACTCTTTTTGTAATTGGTATTGCTTATGCTTTTTATAGAATTGCAAAGCGTGTTTGACACATTAAGCAGATAGTTTTACAATATGTAGAATATGAAACAGAAAACATTAAGTGACCTAGAACAAGAAATAATGAACTTTATCTGGGAGCAAAAAGAATGCTCGGTTAGGGATGTTTTAAATTTCTTAAATAAAGATAGAAAAATAGCCTACACAACCGTTGCGACTATTATGCATCGGCTTGAGAAAAAGGGTTTTATTTTAAAGAGGGAGCAAGAAAAAGCTTATATCTACAAAGTAAAACTTAACAAAAAGGTTTACGGTAAAAGAATTGCGGAGTCTTTTATTAAAAAATTTGTGAATTCATTTGGCGACGTAGCCATATCGTCTTTTGTGGAGGGTATTGAAGATCTTCCGAGCGACAAGAAAAAATATCTTTTAAAACTGTTACAAGAAAATGAGAAACATAAATAGTAACCTTTGGAAGTTTATTGGGATTGCTTTAATTTTTGGAAGCGGAGTATTTTTATTATTCTTTAAATTTTGGCCGTTACTTTCTCATAATACAATTTATTACTGCAAATCTTTTCTTACTGGTAACGTTATAAATATCCCGCCAGTTTTTCATATAATTTTAACTGGTATTTTCTTTTCTTTCTTAACTTTAATTTTTATTAAAATATCTCTCATTTTCGTTCAAAGTTATCGATTTAAAAAATATTTAACAAAGCGCTTCTCTCAAGATAAGAAGATTATCCCAGCTCTTAAAGAGCTTGATTTATTGGAAAAAGTTATTGTCATTGAAGGGTCAAAACCCTTTGCTTTTTGTCTAGGGATACATAATCCAAAGATTTACATCTCATCAGAAACCTTGAAGATTATGAACGATAATGAGCTTAAAGCAATATTACTGCACGAAAAATATCACCTTAATAAAAATGATGGTTTGATTATGTTGGTGGCGTCATTATCGATAGTTTTATTTCCATTTTTACCAATCATTTCTGATCTTGTAAAGCGATACAGGTTAGAAAGAGAAATTACAGCAGATCAGCAAGTAATATCAAAAATGGGAAAAGAACCAATAATCTCTGTTTTGAAGAAACTTTTAACTTTTCCTTCTGTACCAATGCTGACTGCATCATCTATCGCGGATTTTGATACTATCAAATCTAGAGTATCTTTTCTCAATGATGAAAGTTTTCCAAGAAAAAGATATAAGAAAGTAAACCTTGTAATTAGTATTTTTTCACTTATTATTTTTGGAGTATTTATAGCAACTCCAGTTCAAGCAACAAAAATAAACGTTAACAATCAAGAAACGATGATGGTTTGTGTAAACAACGAAGATTGTGCTGCTCTTTGCAGGAGAAATTCAGCCCTAATAGATAGAAATATAAATTATTCGAAATCAAATAATAACGCTTCCTATCCCTATAGTTCAATCCGATAGTTATTTTCCCTCTTGACATATTCCACAATATCTACTACTGTATGTAGTAGGATATGAATCAAGAATTTACCGAAGAAAAAAATAGCTCATCAGAAAAAGCTACGATAACAATACCTTCTGTTTCTATTTCCTTACCGCGCATTAGCACAACAGGAGTTTTAATGTTTTTTTTAATAATAGCTTCATTTTTTTTGGGTTCGTTTGTTGCAAAACAACAAATAAAGCAGGATGAAAAGAGTGGGATTATTCAGGCAAATAATCAAGTTATTCCTCAACCGTTGCCATCGATAGGGGTTATAGGAACTCAACAACAGGTAGGACAGGCAGTTGTGCCGGGCAAAAAAGTTGAAGTAGATTCAGGGCATCTGGAAATAAAGGGCGATAAGAATGCTAAAGTTACAGTGGTTGAATTTGCTGATTTTCGTTGTCCATTTTGTGAAAGGTTCTTTACTGATGTAGAGCCTCAACTTATTAAAGATTATGTTAATACCGGTAAGGTTAAATTAGCCTACAGGCATTTTGCATTTCTTGGACCTGCTTCTGTAGTTGCGGCAAATGCTTCTGAATGCGCCAATGAACAAAATAAGTTTTGGGATATGCATGATTATTTATTCGAAAATCAACCTAGTGAATCTGATACATCGCTTTATACTACGGATAAATTAACCAGCATTGCTGGATCCTTAGGTATGAGTA
>JAMCTK010000022.1:0-490 GCA_023381035.1 Patescibacteria group bacterium | reverse complement strand
GCTATTCATACATGTTTTGAATGACCCTTTGACAAGCCTCACAAGTTAATCCTGAAAATTGTATTATTTGTTTCATGTTTATTCTCGAGCTTAAAACTTCAACAGCAAAGTTAAAGATAAAATAATCGCTTTAACGAAAAAAGAAGATACTCTGAACACACGCTCAGGTAGCTTCATTGGCTTAATGCTTTATCTATTTCTGCTTTAAAAGCGCTGTATGGTTGTGCCCCAATGATCGGTACGCCGTTGACAAAGACTGTTGGTGTCCCTTGTACGCCAACTTTTTGCCCTGCCGTTAAGTCATCACTAACATTTTTATCGTATTTACTGCTATTCATACATGATTTGAATTGAGCCGTACTCATACCTAAGGATCCAGCAATGCTGGTTAATTTATCCGTAGTATAAAGCGATGTATCAGATTCACTAGGTTGATTTTCGAATAAATAATCATGCATATCCCAAAACTTATTTTGTTCATTGGGCATTC
>JAMCTK010000021.1:490-4141 GCA_023381035.1 Patescibacteria group bacterium | reverse complement strand
ACTTACATGGATTGCTCACTTGGTTATTTGCGTATCTCACACCTTTCTATCTTGCTTTAGTAATATTTTCCCTTATCTTTATATTTAAATTTCCCAAAGAAAAACTTTTGCTGTTTATATATTTTTCTGCACCTTTTGTAGCTCTGGCTCTTTTTGGAAGAGTCATTTTCCCAAGATTCATATACTTTATGAGTCTATTTTTAATTCCTCTTTCCGCCTGGTCGTTAAATTTCATAATTGATTATTTAGAGAGTAAGTTAAAATTAAAAACTTTTTATACAAAACTTGCCCTGTCGGTAGTTTTGGTTCTTGTTTTCGTTACATATCCGGGATATTCGGCCTATGTCTTTGCATCAAATCCTGTGGGATCTCATATAGCAGACAGCGATTATAATCAGTACATAAATACTTGGTCAGCGGGTTGGGGAGTTAAGGAAAGTGTCGCTTTCTTTAAGGAAAAAGCTTCCACTCAGAAAATCTTTATAGCAACAGAAGGAACTTTCGGCTTGATGCCCGAGTCAATGGAACTTTATCTTGTAGATAACCCTAACGTAACGATAAAGGGCTACTGGCCGATAAACGATACTCTTCCAAAAGAAGCTTTAGATTATTCAAAAAAAATGCCTTCATTCTTTATTTTTTACCAGCCTCAGCACGAAGTGATTCCTTCAAATTTTCCTCTTAAACTAATTTTTGAAGTTAGAGAAGGAAACAGTAATTATCTTTACAGGGTTTATCAAATAATGCCGCAAAAATAATGAATAGATTAAAATTTTTTTGGCCTCTTGCCTTAATTTTAGTTGTGGTTTGCGCGTTTTTTTACCCAATATTTAAAGGCAATATTCCTTTCCCCGGAGACATTCTTGTCAACGACAATCCATACAGCAGTCAGTCTTTTTTAGGTTACAGTCCGGGCGGATATCCCAATAAAGCTCAAGGACCGGATGTAACAAAAGAAATATACCCATGGAGATATTTCTCAATTAATGAGATAAAAAGCGGGAATTTACCTTTCTGGAATCCTCATAATTTTTCCGGAAATCCTCAAATGGCTAATTTCCAAACGGGAATTTTTTATCCTTTCAATCTTTTATATTTCATTTTTTCTTTCAACCTTGCCTGGACTTTAATTATTATGCTCCAACCCTTTCTTGCCGCAGTTTTCATGTATTATTTTCTTAGAAAATCTTTGTCTCTTTCCAATATTCCTTCCATTGTTGGCGGCATAGCTTTTGGTTTCTCCTCTTACATGAGTGTTTGGATGGAGTATGGAAATATCGGAAGCACTCTTCTTTGGTTACCACTGGCTCTTCTATTTGCTAAAAAAATGTATGAAGAAAAAAATTTGTCTTTAAACTTCTTGATACTTACATTAATTTATACAATTTCAATTCTTGCAGGATACATTCAAGGAGTTTTTTATATTTATGTAATAAGTTTTCTATATTTTTTCTTCCAAGTTTTTCTAAAAAGAGACAAAATAGCGTATAAAAAGATTTTGTTTTTCTTTTTATCACTACTATTTCCTTTAGCTTTATCTTTTTTTCAAGTTTTTCCTACGTTGCTTCTTTTTTCAAACTCAACGAGGGGAGCGTATTCTTTGGAGCAAATATCTAAGATGCTTGCTCCTGTTTATTATTGGATAACCGCTTTTGTCCCTGATTTTTTTGGAAATCCCGCGACTCGAAACTATTGGTATAGCGGAACATACATAGAAACGGTTATGTACGCGGGAGTAGGAATCATATTTTTCGCCTTTTACGCAGCATTAAAATCTAGAGTTTCCGAGGTTAAGTTTTTTACAGGGCTTGCCGCATTATCGTTAATTATCGCTTCAAATATTCCCGGCATTAAGTTTTTTTATCTTCTTCCGATTCCTATGATTTCTACAACGGTTCCAACAAGAGAATTTAACGTACTAATTTTTTCGTTAGTCATCCTTTCTGCGATAGGAATTGAACATTGGATAAAAGAAAAAGATTATAAGACAAAAATAACATTTTTCTTTGCTCTTATTTATTTTCTTATCTGGGGGGCAGTTTTTTTTCTTACAAAAATTTTGGGAATAGATCCTGTGAATATTTCCGTTGCCAAAAGAAATCTTATTATCCCTACATTTTTTGCTTTTTCAACAATTGCAATTTTCTATATCAAATTTAAAAACGCAAAACTTTCTTATTTCCTTTTGATTATTCTGGTCTGTGCGGATCTTTTTTACTTTTTTAACAAAATTACTCCTTTTTCTCCCAGTGAACTTACCTATCCTTCCACTCCTATTATTTCCCATTTGCAAAAGACAGCAGGGATAGGCAGATACTGGGGGTACGGTTCCGCATATATATCTCCAGACTATCAAAGCGTGGATAAAACTTATTCTCCGGAAGGCAATGATCCACTTCATATAGTCTCATACGGAGAACTTATGGCTTCTTCTAAAACTGGGCAGTTGCCATTGGTTTTACCAAGACCAGACGCAAATATCGCACCGGGCTATGGAGTGGACGACTTAAAAAATAATATATATAGGAAAAGAGTACTTGATTTGTTAGGAGTTAAGTACATACTGAACAAGCAGGATGTAAAAGATGTTTGGGAGCAGCCCGACCTAAATACTTTTTCCCAAGACCAATATGAATTGGTTTACAAAGAATATCCCTGGCAAGTCTACGAGAACAAATCCTCTCTTCCCAGATTTTTTCTAGCAAGTGATTACAGGGTAGAAAATCATGGTGACATTTTAGATTCTATATACGATAGCAATATAGATTTGAAAAAGACGATTCTTTTGGAGGAAAAACCGGATATTAATATTGATAAAAATTCGGTTGGAGAAGTTAATCTTTTATCCTACAATTCAAATCAAGTAAAGTTTTCTACCAGTTCAAGCGGAAATTCAATACTTTTTCTTTCAGACAATTATTATCCTGAGTGGAAAGTAAAAGTGGACGGAGTTAATACGAAACTGTTAAGAGCGGATTATACATTTAGAGCGGTTGTCATACCCTCCGGTAAACATAATGTAGAGTTTTATTATGATCCTGTAAGTTTTGTCAGGGGATTAGCGGTTTCTGCTGTATCTTTGGGTTTTCTTCTGATAATATTTTTTACAACCAGATTATATGAAAAAAAGAAGTAATTTAATTTTTTTGGGACTCACGATTTTGATAGCAACTCCTGCCTTAGTCGGAATTTTTCATCCCGGATTTTTTGCATCTGATGACGGCAATTGGATGGTAATAAGGTTCTCGGCATTCTATGAAGCCCTAAGAAACGGTCAATTTCCGGTGAGGTTCTTACCAAGACTTAATCAAGGTTTTGGATATCCGGTAGCGGATTTTCTCTATCCTCTGTTTATGTATCTTGGCGTACCGATACATATTTTAGGATTCAATTTTGTAAATACTGTTAAGGTGATTCTTGCTCTTTCGGTTGTTTTTTCTTCAATTTTCACATTTCTTTGGCTTAGAAAAATGTTTGATAATTTATCTTCATTTATTGGTGCAGCTTTCTATACTCTTTTTCCTTATCATCTCTATGACATTTACAAAAGAGGATCGGTAGGAGAGGTTTTAGCGCTGGCAATAGCACCTTTTATATTCTGGCAGATAGAAAGAGGAAATTATCTCTTAACATCCTTGGGAATTTCGCTTT
>JAMCTK010000021.1:0-441 GCA_023381035.1 Patescibacteria group bacterium | reverse complement strand
AAGCAAGAATCACCTTAACAGTCTGGCATTCATATTTTTCCCTTTTATAGCCTTGTATATGATTATTAAAAAAGATTTAATGGGTCTATTAAAATCTTTTGTCTTAGGTCTGGGTCTTTCATCCTTTTTCTGGCTCCCGGCCTTATACGATAAACAGTACACAGTTTTTGATAAGACGCCTGTTTCCGATTTCTCAAGTTACTTTATTACATTAACTAATCTAAACGTATTGGGGATGAGTTTTTTTGTAGTACTATTGGGTGCAATAAGCGTTCTGTATCTAAGAAGAAATAGGGAATATCTATACTTTCTTTCTACAACCATAATTTTGTCTCTTTTTGTTTTTCCATTTACGTCAATATTTTGGAAATATTCTCCGTTAACTGGCTATATACAATTTCCTTTTAGAGTCATTTCTTATCTGATTTTAGGGCTGTCTTT
>JAMCTK010000020.1 GCA_023381035.1 Patescibacteria group bacterium | reverse complement strand
TTCTCATAAAGATCTTCACTTAATTTTGTTAAAAATTCAACTTTTTCATCATTCGTTTTTAATTGTTCTAACTGCATAACAAGCTGTTTTACAGAATTTTCATCAAAAGGAATTATTGTTGCAAATTGATCAATGATTTGTTCGTTTGGAGTTTTGTGATCAACATCGATAGAAGCCAGCTCAACAATCGAAGTAATTGAAGAATGAATCATTTCTTTTATATCTGTCCTTAACTGATCTGATGTTTCCTCGCCTGCCTCTAGCACTTCCTTTCTTCTCTGATAAATAATTTCTCTTTGTTTATTCAAAACATCGTCATACTCAACCAGATGTTTTCTGATATCAAAGTTATACCCCTCAACCTTACTTTGAGCTTGTTCTATTGCTCTGGAAACAAGCGGATTTTCTAACGGAATATCTTCCGGCATATTGAAACGGGTCATGATATTGGAAATGGTGTCCCCACCAAAAAGACGCATTATCTCATCGTCTAAAGCTACGAAGAATTTCGAAATACCCGGATCACCTTGTCTTCCTGACCTTCCTCTTAGCTGGTTATCTATTCTTCTGGATTCATGACGCTCTGTGCCAATTACCATTAAGCCTCCGGAATCTAAAACATCTTGATGCTTTTTCTCCCAGGCTTCCCACTCTTTTGTACCGGTTTTTAAAGTTCCGTCTTCATTTTTAGGAGTATCTCCTCCTAGAATAATGTCGACTCCACGTCCTGCCATGTTTGTAGCTACAGTCACCGCACTTTTTTCTCCTGCCTTAGCAATAATCTCTGCTTCTCTTTCGTGATTTTTAGCATTTAAGATTTCATGTTTTACTCCTCGTCTTCTTAATGCTTGGGAAATGATGTCGTTTTTCTCAATCGAAGTAGTTCCAACTAAAACCGGTTGGCCTTTTTTGTACGCTTGTTCAATTAAATCGGCAACTGCAGCAATCTTTGCTCTTCCAGTTTTATAAATGGCGTCACCTTCGTCTTTTCTTGTCATTGGACGGTGAGTCGGAATAACAACAACATCCAGCTTATATATTTTGTTAAACTCTTCAGCTTCCGTAACAGCAGTTCCCGTCATTCCGGATAACCTGTCATACATCCTGAAGTAGTTTTGCAAAGAAACCGTAGCCAGTGTTTTTGATTCGCGCTGAATTGTCACTCCTTCTTTTGCTTCGATTGCTTGATGAAGACCTTCTGATAATCTCCTGCCTTCCATTAATCTTCCTGTAAATTCATCAACCAAGATAACTTCGTTGTCTTTTACAATGTAGTCTTTTTCTCTATGAAACAATGTTCTTGCCTTTAATGCTGCCTCCAAATGATAAACAGTATCAAAATCTTTCTCATAAATGTCAGAAATTCCAAAAAGCTTCTCTATTTTGGCGATTCCATGTTCGGTCAAATGAGCTGTTCTTAATTTTTCATCAATTTTGTAATCTGTTTCCGAAGTTAATTTATCAACCAGTTTTGCATATTGGTAATATTTTTCTGTTGGTGCCTCATCTGGTGCGGAAATGATATGAGGGGTTCTTGCCTCGTCAATTAAAACTGAATCAACTTCGTCAACAATTGCATAATAATAGCCTTTTTGGACAAGCTGAGAAATTTCCGTTGCCATATTGTCTCTTAAGTAGTCAAAGCCAAATTCTGAATTGATTCCATATACAACGTCTGCTTCATATGCTTCCTTTCTGGTAATTGGTTTTAAGTGAAGTAATCTAAAATCATGTGCACTTGAATTTATAAATTCAGGATCATATATAAAAGATTGTTCACTAATGATCGAGGATACTTTTAAACCAAGAAAATTAAAAACAGGACCCATCCAACCCGCGTCACGGCGAGCAAGGTAATCATTTACCGTCACAAGATGAACATTGTTACCAGTTAAAGCATGAAGATATAGGGCGGGAACTGCAGATAAAGTTTTTCCCTCTCCTGTTTTTTGTTCAGCAATTCTGCCTGTTGCTAAAACTGTCGCAGCCATAAGTTGAACATCAAAGTGTCTTTGTCCGATTGTTCTTTTAGCAGCCTCTCTTGCCAGCGCAAAAGCTTCCGGTAGAATATCCTCTAAAACTTCTCCGTCTGAAATTCTTTTTTTTAGTTGATCTGTTTTTTTAGGAAAATCTTCGTCTTTTAGTTTTTTTATCTTTTCTTCTAGGGAATTGATCTTATCAACGAGGGGCTTTAGCTTATTTACTTCTTTTTCATTTGAATCAAAAAATTTCGAAATTGCACCAAACATAAATTTCCACCATTAGCTATGATAATTAGCCATATGCTAATACGTATTTTACCACAAAAAAAGCCCTGAAGCGGAGTTTTCCTCTTACTTCAGGGCAGATACCAATTGATCAATTGGTAAGTTCCAAATATCTTACCAATGTTATTTCTTCTTCTTCTTTTTCTTTGCTGGCATGGGAATCACCCCCTCTGTGCTTAAAAAAATATCAAGCTAAATTTATAGTGATCTATTGCTAAAAAAATGTCAAGAAAAAAAATGGCTTCAGAAATAGTGAATTAGATTGATTTAAAGGGAAAAACAATTAAAGCTAAAATGAAGAAAAAAGGTTATTTTTTGGTCTTTTTTTCTATTCTTTCAAATCCTGTATATTTTACCAATGCTTTTGGAATAATAATTGATCCATCTTCCTGCTGATTATTCTCCAAAATCGCAATAATTGGTCTTGTTGAAAAAGCTGTTCCATTTAATATCTCTGCAAATTTGGTTTCATTTCCTTCTCTATATTTAATGTTTAATCTTCTGGACTGAAAATCTGTGGTAGTTGAGGTAGAGGTAAGCTCGCGATATTTGCCTTGAGACGGAATCCAGGCCTCTAGATCATATTTTCTGGCTGCCGGAAATCCTAAGTCTCCTGTGCACATTTTTACAACTTGGTAGGGAATTTCGAGAGTTTGCAGAAATTTCTCTTCAATTTCTCTCAAGAACTCATGTTCTTTATCATCTTCTCCTTGTTTAACAAAGGAGACCATTTCTACCTTGTCAAATTGATGAGCTCTTAAAATTCCCTTTGTGTCTTTGCCGTAAGAACCTGCTTCTCTTCTAAAACAAGTGGAAAAACCAACATATCTTTTTGGCAAGTCTTTTGCGTTTAGAATCTCATCCGTATGCATGGAAACAATCGACTGCTCACTTGTTCCAACCAATACCAAGTCATCTTTCTCAAAAACATACATATCCTCATCTCCACCGTTTTCCATATATCCCAAGCCGCGCATTACTTCTGTTTTAATTAGAACCGGAGGTAAAACAGGAGAAAATCCTTCTTTTATTAAGGTTTCAAAAGCTAATTGTTTTAAAGCAAATTCCAACATTACTGCCTCATTTTTCAGAAAGTAAAACCTGGAACCGGAGATTTTAGAAGCTCTCTGAATATCAATAATTTCCAGAGCTTCTCCAAGATCCAAATGATCCTTGGGGGTAAAATCAAATTTCCTAGGTGTTCCGACCTTTCTGAGGATTTCGTTTTCGGTATCATTTTTTCCTAGTTTTACGTCTTTTTTTGCCGGGTTTGGAATTTGAAGTAGCAGGCTGTTTAACTTTTCGCTTAATTCATTAAAAGTTTTTTCCAGGCTTTCCAGCTCTTCTTTTAATTTTTTTCCTTTTTCAATATTTTTTTCTTTAGCTGCTGCGTTTCTTTCTTCTCTTAATTTTTGAACCTTAATTCCAATTTCTTTTTTCTCTTTTTCAATTTTTAATAACGCCGAAACATCAATCTCAACACCTTTATTCCTGGCGCTTTCCTCAATTAAATTTGGATTTTCCCTAATAAATTTAACATCTAACATAATTGCAATTATACATCTAAACAGTAATTATTTAAATCCTGAGCAAAGACTACAATACTTCTTCTTTTATTATTTTTTTTATTTTCTGAATTGCTTTATAACGGTGATTATACATTTGAAGTTGATCTTTTGTCATCTCGTCTTCATGATAATAGCTTTTAATCTCGGGAATGTAGAAAAAAGAACGGTATGGATATCCAAAGACTCTTTTCATGTATTCGTTCTCAACTATAATTCCTTTAATTTCGTCGTAAACACTCCAAACTTTTCCACTTGGTAAAGCAAGTGAAATCACTGTTGTAAAAGTAGCTCCGCGTTTGTCTTCCGGCAATTCTCTTGAAATCCTTGCAAGCTTTTCAATAATTTCGTCTTCGGTTTTTGCCCAATATTTACTATTTACCCCAGGTTCTCCATTTAAAGCATCAATTTCCAACCCGCCATCATCGGCAAGTGTTGGTAAATTAGATAGTTTTGCAAAATGGATTGCTTTTTTTTGGGAATTTTCTTCGTAAGTTTTTCCATCTTCCTCTACGTCTTGACTCAAACCTAAATCAGTTAATGAAATCGTTTGAAGATTAAATTTTCCCAAAAAGTTTCTAATTTCCCCAAGTTTTCCTGGGTTTCCTGTAGCAATTAACAGTTTTTTCATTGAGAGGCTTGACTTAGTCTTTTTTGAATGAAGTCTTTTCCCAAAGATTGAATAAGCCACGCCGCTTTTGGCCCCGATGTTTTACCAATCAATGAAATGTATATTGCCGCAAAAGCATCTTTTGACTGGATACTGAGTTCTTTTGTTAGATCATAAAGCTGAACCTGAAGTTTTTCTCCATCAGTAAAATCTAAGTCTCTTGAGATTAGAGTAGATAAAAATTCTTTCTGTTGCTTGTTTAAATTTTTAACTTCCTCTGGTAGTTCTTTTAGAACCATAAATTTATCTTTTTCAGGAGCATAATTTTCCAACCATACTTTTGCATATTTTGCCCAATCGGTAAGCCCTTCTTTTTCAATCTCTTTTTCCATGTTTGGCATTTGCACCCATTGGGCCAACGTGGAAAATCTTACTTTTGGAGGTTTTTGAATTCCATCAATCTGCGAAAGTTGAAATGTACGCGATAAATCCTCATCTGCTTTTGATAAAAAACTTTCTGCAGCTTTTTGATAATCATCATATATTTTAGGGAAAAGATCTGTTCCGAAAGGAGAAAATTCAACCGCTTGATTAGGTTTTGTTTTAATCATTATGAATCTTGCCATCTGTGGAGGAACAACTTCTATTAAGTCTTCCGCCGATAATCCAACACCTTTGGAAGAGGCCATTTTCTTACCCCCTGATAAAAAATGTTCATAGGGAAGTCTCAATGGAGGTTCTTTTTTGAAAACATCTTTACATATTTTCATTGCGACATCATAAGTTCCCCCTGCAGATGCATGGTCTTTTCCTGCTCCTTCAATAGTTACTCCAAAAGTCCACCATTTTGCCGCCCATTCTACTTTAAAAGGCATTTTTCCATTTCCATCAAAAGGAGACATTTTCCCTTTATGATTACATCCCTGTGCCCATTTAACTAAATTTGGATCGCAAAGATAAGCTACTTCTTTCCCATCCCACTCAGTAACTCTTGTCGTACCAAGTTTTCCGCAGCTTGAACAAATAACCTGAAATGGAAACCAATTTTCTGCCATTTTCTTTTTATACATTTCTTCATAAACTTTTCGGATTTCTGAAGCGTGATCTAGGGCAAATTTTATTGCTTTGTTATAGATTCCTTTTTTATAATAATCGCTCGCATAATAAATTTCCGCCTCTACTCCCAGGTTTTTAAAAAGGCTTAACATCTTGTTTCCAAAGTAATCCCCAAACGAACCATTGCCATCTGGTGATGGGGCAATAAAAATTGGAACACCCATATACTTACCAAGTAATTCGCGTAGCTCAGGCGGTAATCCGTCAATGGGATCAAAATCATCAAAACCAAAAGTATATTTTACTTCTCTTTTTTGCTCCTTAACAATTTTATATAAAACGTCATGGATTACAGGACCTTTTAAACCGCCCATATGGATCATTCCCGAAGGAGTCCATGCATCATTTATCCATTCTTTATTTTTTCGATTTTCTAAAATTTTATCAGCCCAAAACATATCTGTATTATACTAGCTTTAAAATAGAAATAGTAGCTTTAGAAAATGAAGAGTTTAGCTTAGTGAACGGATAGGATTGTGTATTGAAGTTTTCCAGCTGGAGCCTCTACTTCAATTTTTTCTCCAACTTTTTTACCAATTAAAGCTTTACCCAGAGGAGATTCATGGGAAATTTTTCTCTCAGTTGGATCTGCCTCCCATTCACCAACCACCATGTAAACATCTTTTTTGCCTTTGGTATTTAAGGTTACTTTTGATCCAAGCTTTACAACATGCTGACTGTTTTTTCCTGTTTCATCTATTAAGACTGCTTGTTTTAAAAGCTCTTCTAATTCATCTATTCTTCCGTCTATAAAGGAGAGCTCTTCTCTTGCAGCAACATATTCCGCATTTTCGGACAAATCGCCCATACTACGTGCTTGAGATACTCTGTCTACAACCTCAGGTCTTTTTTTATTTGCCAGTTCACCGTGCTCTTTTCTGAGCTCTTCTAGGCCTTCTTTTGTTAAGTAAATTTTCTTAGCATCCATATTTAAAGAAAAAACCCTCAACCAATTTTGAGGGATTATTTTGATTAAAGGAATGATATAGAAAATCGTTTTCTTTGTCAATAACCTCTAGTAGTCAGAAAGATCAAATTTATTTAATAATAAATATGCTTTATTTTTAATCGTTTCGGAAACAATTACTTTAACCATTCCTTTGCCGGGCTGTCCATAAAAAATTATTGATTGCAAAGGAGAAAATATTACAATCGGCAAGACTGCCAAATCATCTTCTCCATTAATTATTAATATTGGGTTTTCTTTACTTAAATTGCTCATAATTTTGTCTAAATTTAGAAATAAATTTTTAGAAATCATCCCTGCAGGATTATCAATTGATATTGTTTTTTCATTACCCTTAAACCCAAGCTGTTTAATATTTGAAAAGGTTTTCTTCCTTTCTACTTTAAAATCTATTACAGATAGTAAAGGTTTTATTGAAGCTTCAATTAGATTCTTGGTGGTAATATCTCCAACGGAAAAAAGTAGTTCCGGATAATTATTTCCCAAATTTCTGATTACTTTTCCAAATGGTGTTTTTAGAATTTTTCGCAAATCTACTGGCAACTTCAGGTCTTTTTCTAACCATTTAGGATTTAAGTACTTAACCCCATCCCTGCTAATCTCGCCTTTTCTTATTCTGTATGAAGAAACAAGGCTTCCGTCTTGGGCAGGTAGGTTTTTTTCCAAGACAATTGTTTGCAATGTATTTAGTTTTCTTCTTACTCTTTCCTTGTTAATTATTTTTGATCTGCTTGAATTATCTCTTGAAACAAGAAGGGCACCGTCAACGCATTCCCTGGTGATTGATGGCCCGAAAAAATCATTTATTTTAGTTATTTCATACTTAATCTTTTTGTTTTTTAAAAAAACTTCCACAGATTTCTTTCTCTTGTCGTAAGATTCCATGGAAAATGACAATTTTTTTTGCCTGGCAAATTTATCGCTGGTTATTCCGATAATTAAGTTGTCAGATAAAGATATTGCTTTTGCCAAAAAAGACTTATGACCACTATGAAAATGGTCAAAAGTTCCACCCAGAAAAACTTGTTTAAATTTTTGCATATTTCTTAAGCCTTTTCTTATATTCCTTTATTGTCCTTATACTTTGATCTTCCGGATGAAAAGCGGCTAACTCGATTCCGACTTCTTCTTTAGTAATATTTCTTTTCATAATTTCAAACTGTAAACGAAATAAAATGCTATTAAATATTTTTAAAATCTTAATTAAAGTCAGATTTTTTTCTTTTTTTTCGATAAAAGATTTTCTTATTTTAAAATTTGGTAAATAATTTTTAACCCAAAGATTTTCAGCAATAAAATCTCTATATGAGCTTCCCTTACTAACAATTGGAAGAACTTGAGCGATTTCGTGGGCAGAAAAGAGATTTTGCCTGCTTTTTGAAAGCTTTAGACAATTTTTAGATATTAGCATATTTAGACAAAATTTGTCTTTAACAATTTTGGACTTTTTTTCTCTATAAAGTCCGAACAACTTTAAGCTAACAACTAATAAAAATCTTGTTACCCATAAGCTTCCTGTTTCCGTAATCACAAAAAGATCAATGTCTTCGTCTTCTTCGCAATTTTCAAGAGCTAAAGATCCGGAAATTCCAATCATTCTTACTGTAGGAAATAAGGATAAGAGAGGTATTATTTTTTTTGCTTTTTTTATTTTTTCAATACTAATTTTCTGACGCTTTTTTCTTATCTCAATAATATTCTCTCGGTTTTTAATAAAATAAAATCCGTCCTTTTGTTCAACGGTCTTTTCATTTTTTAATTTTAAAAGAAAATCTTTTTTTAAAATTTTTTTATCGGAGATTAAATAATTCCAGATTTCTTCTTTTGTTAAGGGGTAATCAAAAATATCCGAATAGAGCAGGGTTTTTAAAACAACCTTTTTACTGCCCATATTTACCTAAAACTTGAGTAACTCCTTTTATCAAGGTATCAACAGCAGTGTCAGGAGATGTCCTTTGAACAATAACTGAGTTAACTGCTCCTTTTAAATATTCATTCATTGCGCCGTTATAACTTGCTTCGTAAGTACTGTCCGCAAAAAAAGAAGAAGTTGAATTCTTTGCACCTAAAACAAAAGGGTAAGCAATTGGATTATCTTTTAATTTATCCGCAAGATCAGCTCTGGCGTAAGGCTCACCGAAAAATCTCGTTTTAGATTGCTCTGCGTATAATTTTTCTTCAGTTGATTTTTGTGCTAAAAACTTCAAAAGAAGAAATGCCTCTTTTTGATGCTTACCTTTAGTAGATGCTCCCTCTGCCCAATAACTTGCGATTGTTTTGTTTTGATTTGAAAGCTGTGGAACGGAAACAATCTTAAATTTTAAATTAGGATTCATTGCTTTAATTGTAAAGTAATCCCAAGAGTAACCAAAATACATTCCAACCGTTCCCGCCGCAAAAGCTCTCGTCGAGTTATCAAGAGTATTATCCCAAACGGAATCATTATCCCCTGTTGCAAATGACGTATAAAAAGACAGGGCTTCAGACACCTTAGTTTTTTTCGCTGGAATATCTGCTGGATTAACTCCACTTTGAACAAAAAGAAGTGAGATTATATCCGGAGCATGAGTAATATTGTCAAATGACCCCATTGCTGCTCCTGCTGTCCTTATCTTGCCGGCTTCATCTTTGACTGTTAAAACAGCTGACATGCTAGCAAAGTCTTCCCAGGTTACGGGAGGATTAAGTCCTGCAGCTTTAAATAGATCTTCATTTATATATAAGGCTAAAGTATCAATCCCCAAAGGAATTCCATAAACAACTCCATTTTTAATTAAATCTTTCTGCATTACAGGGTAATACCACTCTTTAAAATCTTTTGCACTAATACTGTCTGAGGGAATTGGCAGAAGATAACTTGAGAGGATAGGATACCAGGTATTGTGAAACTTAAAAACATCGGGACCATTTCCATTTTCAATTCTTGTTTTTAACCTATCTGCGTACTGTTTAGGGTCTTGCTTTGAATATTCAACTGTAATGTTTGGGTTACTTTTTTCAAAATCGGAAAGAACACTATCCATAATTCTTTGATCTTCCCAAAGTCCCCAATATGTCAAAGTAACTTTCTCCGCTTTTTTTGGTGCAAATCTTGGCAAAACAAGAAAATAAATTAGACCAATTATTAAAATTGCTACAAAAAGACCAATTAGAATTTTTATAATAGTCATTAATTTTGATCCTGATCCTTCCGAATAATCTGTCGGAGGAGCAAGAGGTGAGGACTCAACAGGCGGTGGTGAAGGAGGAATGTTTTGATCAGATGAAGTATTTAAACTGCTTTGCTCTTGGTTCTCCCGAAAAATGGTGCTGTCGTCCATAATTATAGTATAATACCTCGTAGACCACGATATCAAATGAATATTTCTGATTTTAGCAATTTAAAGAAAAAACATTTAATTCACGCCCTCAAAATGATGTTCTGGTTTTCCGTAGGAGCACTTCTGGCTCTCTTTATGATAATAAACTTTACCTTTCTAATTTTTAAAACAATTTATAGCAATAAGGTCTATCCTGGCGTAATAATTAATGGTGTAAATTTTGGTGGAAAATCAGAGACTCAAGTTAAAGATTATTTTGACAAAAGAAATAATTCAATTCAGGATACTTTATTTACCTTAAAAAGCGATTATGGACTTGCAACCATATCCGCTAAAGCAATTAATTTTGGTTACGACTCAAAACTACTCTCCTACCAGGCCTTCAGTGTAGGAAGATCGTCCAATTCTTTATCTAATCTAAGTCTTATTGCTCAA
>JAMCTK010000019.1 GCA_023381035.1 Patescibacteria group bacterium | reverse complement strand
TTGAACGCTAAGGCCTTCTCGGTGGAAGTCGAAACTCCAACAATGCTTTCGGAGAAGCAGTTAGAAGAACTCGCAATTGCGATTCTTCATGTTTTCCAGACATCGCCGGATGTTCCCTTCGGCCAAAACTGTGGTGTGCTTATTAAGACACCAACGCACTGGCTCTCCAAGGAAGCTACCAAAGGTATCCCGCACTAGACTGACAAAGACAATTGAATAAACAAATCGGGCCCCGCGTTAAACGTGGGGCCTTTCCATTTCAGCAGACTCTTTCATAAAACTTACTTCTTTTTAATTTCGTTTTGAAGTTAAAAGTTTAAATTAAAGTCATGAAAAGGTTATTTTTAGCTTTGCTTATAATTCCTTTTTTCTTTCTTTTTTCTTTTAAAACTGACGCTGTAGCACAAAAACGAATTGAGGTTGACCTAACAAATCAAAGACTTTATGCTTATGATGGAAATGCCCTTGTTTATAACTTTCCGGTTTCAACAGGAAAATCAGCTACACCAACACCGACAGGTGGTTTTTGGCCATGGATTAAACTTAGATTTGACCGAATGATCGGCCCTGGTTATGATCTTCCAAACGTACCATATGTGATTTATTTCTATAACGCAAACTTTCCGCAAAGCTCTGGTTACTCGCTTCACGGAACATATTGGCATAATAATTTCGGGTATCCTATGAGTCACGGATGTGTGAATTTAAGTATTCCTGATGCGGCTAAACTTTATTATTGGATAGACTTACCGAGCAACAATAATCCGGGGACGATAATTATAATAAAAGGCCTTACTCCAGCAAGTTAATTATTTTCCAATAAATCAATTGGTGCTTTTTTGTGGCAAAAATGTCATTTTCCATCTAATTGCTATAAATTTTAATATTATGATATATTGAGTGTAAGAGGATTATTCCTTATAATAATTTTCTCTTAAAATTATGGACGCTTTATCATCTGATGAACTGAGATTAAGCCAAGAAACTAGACACACAATTCAATCCCCCGAAGAGGCAGAAAGCACGCTGCAACGTACATTTGAAGGCTATTTTCGACCGGAATTTGTCGGGTCTGAAATTGAGAGAGTTAAGCAAAAATTTCCTGGAAAATTTGACAGAATTTCAGGTTTTGTTATGCCTGAGCGGAAAAATCCCTTTATGGATCCACAGGCTGCTGAGGAATGGGTAAAAGCACAGATGGAAATGCAAGAAGAATTCCAAAAGGCAGAAAAAGAGTGGGAAGAAAAATGGGCTGGAATGAAACCGACAGAGATAAACTCAGTAATGGCTCTGACGACAGCGACTAATAAACAAAGCGTGCTTACAAAACTCGCAGGTGAATATGGGTTGAATGTACGATTTGAGAAAAGTGAAACAGACCAGATGGATCAATTGACAGAAGATGAAATTAAGCGCAAACTAGACTTTCCAGGGAGAAGCCCTGATTGGTATCCGTGGGCGATTGCAAGGAATAAAATTGTTCCTTATCCGTTAAGCTTAACGCCTTTTCCTACACCACGATTTAGCTTTGATACAACGGTCTGGCAAGGAGATAAGCTGCTGGAAAAACCGAAGAGCCTGGATGAATTTAATGAGGCGGTAAACGCGATCAGCGGACAGGAATTAACGACGGTTGTTGCCTCAAATTTTTCCCTTATTACCCATTCAGGTGAGCCGATTTTCTGGCCAGGAGGTGCAGCCATACAAGCAAATATGAAAAAGCTGACAGAAGCTGAAATTAAGCAATATGTAGAAATGCAAACTACGGGCGATAAATATAAAAAAACAAATGGCGGGCTTGATTTTTCAACACCCGAAGGAATTGTTCTTATCGATGACAAGGCGCCGGTCAGAGTTTTGCCGCTTGGATATGGCTATGTGCCGTATGGATTTGCTGAATTTGACCTTTCAAAGTATCCTGAATCTGAAGTGATACAGCTTGCAAAAACCGCTTTGCCGGCTTTAAAAACAACCTTTCAAGGTGTGCCAGAACATTTAATGAGAGATGTTTTTAAAAATATAAAGAGTGTTTATAAACAATTTTAAACCTACCTTTACTCTTTACTTAACATTCTATCTAACTAAACGCTGAGCACGGTATTTCCTCAAATTTTTGAAATGTACTGGGGATTGAGACCAAAAGTTGTACAGTAAAATTAGTATAATTTTTAATTTTTTAAATTGGCTATAGGTTGGTTTTTATTTTTATTTTTTCCTCTTATTATGAACTAATTTATACCTATTTTTCCCTATTTAGCTTCAATTTTTTCTTCGGGCTGTCCTTATCTTGACAAACTATAGGATTTCTGATAGAATTCTCGCTTGCACATTGGAAATTGGGACACAAGTGGAATTTACCTAAGGAGGGTAAAATGGCTATTTTTGCGAGTATTGCAATCAATTCGCTTGAAGCGATCTTGAGTGTGTCCCCTGCGGGACTCACCCTTGACCAATTGAAAAGCGACGCGAAGGACGCAAGCAGGACTTTGACCACTGAGGTCAAGGATCTGCGCCTAGATGCAATCCATACTAGGAATGCCGCGGAAGCCAGATACAAAGCGGCTATTGAAGCTGCCAAACGGGCACTTGATGCCGAACTGGCTACTGCTAAGGCGATTGATAATGAGGCAACCGAGAAATCGGCTAAGCTGAAAAAGATCAACGCCGGGTTGGCAGCTTTGGGGATTAACCCCGCTACGATTTGACGTCCCATCCATGTGCAGGCGGAGAGAGAGCGATGAGCTTGACTACTATCTTCTAGATAGCAAGTCGGGCAAAATCAACTCTCTCCGCCCAAAAACACAAAAAATTTTTCTCAATTTCAAATTTTTAATCTTCTTGACTTTTTGACTGTGTCTTGAAATACTAAAGATATGGAAAATCGGCAAGCAGCTCAGACGCCTCAAACACCTATTCAACCTACTACTCCACCAAAAAATTCTTCCAACAAACTAATGATAATTTTCGTTTTATTAATTATTTTTGCAGCCATTGGCGTGGGCGGGTATTTTTTGGGATTAAAGAATAAACCTACTAATAATGCTGCGATTAATCAAATTGTGCCAACAGCAACAGCGACCCAAGAACCATCACCTTCAGTAAGCACACCTAGCCCGACTCTAAAATCTTCTTATTTTGAAGATACGGGCGTGTTAAATCAGAAGCGTTATGTTTCGCCAAAACTTGGTGTGAGTTTTCTATATCTTGAGAAGCAAGATGATCAGACAGTCTCGGTTAAAGAGGATGGAAATATTATTTATGTTTATATGAATCAAAATGCCGCCAATTCTCCTGAGGGGTACAAAAGTGGCCAATGGGTAGAGGTTTTTCAAAAAGATAAAAATACAACCTTGAAGGATACGATTAAACAACAATTTTTAGCTAATTATTCGAGTAATAATTGTTTCCCAGCTGATGAGCCGGCAGTGCTTAAGAATTATCCGGTTAGTTTCGAGGCGGCAATAATATCCTATCCTCCATCGAATGATCCAAACCAGCCTTCTTGGGCAAATGCAGATAAATGCCCGGGAAAATACACAGCAAGCAATGGAATTTCATACTTTTTAATGGATAAAAATCACCCTGATAAATTTGTGTTTTTCAGTATCGGCCAGTATATGATAGGATCAGGCCAGAAAAATACTGGTTGGGAGCGCACGCTGCAATTCTTGGATTAAACACTTATTATATTTAAATTTAAACTTTTAAACTGTTAATTCTTTGAAAAAAGTGTGGAAATTTGAGGTTTCTTGACTGTCTTCTGCAAAATAAACGTAAACGCCCTGAGTTGACCGTGATATTTCTTCAATTTCTTCTGCACTTTTTGGATCATAATCTCTGAATCGAACTACCTCTCCACTTTCATTTAAAACCTTGTAATCAGTTGCAGTCTTAAAACCTTTACATTCTTTAACACCGACTATCGTAATACCGGGTTTTTCTGCTAATTCGCCGATTCTACTTTCGGCTTTTATTAAACTTTCAAATTTTTCATAATAAGGTGGGAACCAAGAAACCAAATCGTAGTAGAACTGTTGAGAGCCAAGACCGTTATTCGGGGTACGGTAAGCACTGGTTAAAAATCTTATCAAACCTTCATCGTTAATTTTACGTAATTTACCAGGAGTGAGAGGCTTCTGTGAATTCCCATCAGGAGAGTAAAAGGGTTTTAATAAACTTGCGAATTTCAAGTCTCTACCCTGACTCGCTGGGTGCATGTATAATTTTTGATGAAGAATTGCTCTAATTTTAAGAAATCTTCTGAGGCGCTCCGGGTCTTCAAAATAAACCTCCCCTTTTTCTTTATCAATTTTTGCTTCTCTATAAATGTTGCCGATTTTTGGATCAGCCCTTAGCTCTTGTCTTAAATCAGCAGTATACTCATCTTCTACAAAAGGGCTGACGGGTGAAACAGTAATTGCGTGGGCATCTTTTAAGACATAAGTAACTTTGTCAGCAATATCTAGCGCCTTTCCAAGAACTCCTTTATTCTGGATAATGTCGCCGATTTCTTCAGGCGTTGCTCCTATTGAGGCTAAATATTGCCAACCTCTTTCGTCAAGCATTTCTTGCCAATGAGTTTCTTCGTTTAAACCTTGTGGATCGATAGCTTTGGCTGCATCGCCTAAGGCAGGTGTTGCTATATCATGAAGTATTGCGGCCACGACTCCTTTGTCCACTTCTTTCTCACCTAGAGCATTTATTTTTAATATTTGTTCCATAACACGGGCTACAACTAAAGTGTGATCAAAGCGCGTATGATGAAACTCGGGGCAAAGTTGCCTTAAAGGATCTGGGCCCACGTAAGCAAGAAAACTAAGCTGGCGGACACCATTAAGCCTTTTGGCAGGAAATGCTTCTGATGCCTGAAAAATTGTTTCGTCGTTATAAACCCAGCACCTGAGATCAGAGTAAGGTAAGTGTATAAAATACTCCTCATCATCTCTGTCTTCCATCTCTGATACTGCGGCCAGCCACTCTTTGAAATTCATATTCGGCAAGTATATACTCATCTAACTCGAGTTTGCAACTCTTGTTAGCTTAGTATGTACTCAAAATATTTATGTAGTTACAGATGAAGAATTTTGAGTATAGGAGAAAATGGCAGAAGAAGCAAATTCTTTCCCAAAACTTACTGCTTTTTAGTCTTAATCTTATCTTAAACCTTCATCTTTGAAGGTATGAATTGATCTCTTGAAAAGTCTAAATAATAGTTGTATTGTATTAACTATGCTTACAAAAAGTGATTTATCCGAAATCAAAAAAGCTGTTGGAGAAGTCGTAAGAGGAGAGGTAGAGAACGAGGTCACTGCCCTAAAAGATGAGATTCAATCAGATATTACAATGTCTAGAATGAGAATCCAGAGTGATATTGGTGAGCTAAAAGATAGAATCAAAAACTTAGAAATTAGGGTAACAAAAATGCATAAAGAACTAAAAGAAGAAATTAAAACAGTCTCATATGCGCTTGATAAGGAGAATACGAGAACTCTTAATCGTGTTAAAGAGATTGAGGAGCATTTAGGCCTGGTGAATCCTTAAGCTTAGACATCTAACTTTATCCGCCAAAAAACTTTTTCTTTCCCAAAACTTACTACTTTTTAGCCTTAATCTTAATTATTTTTCCTATAAGTGAACTAGATGAGAGCGTTTTGGGCTGGAACAATCAATTTTGGGTTGGTAAATATACCGGTAAAACTCTACCCTGCTTCAGTTGAACGGCGGCTCAGCTTTGACTATCTTCATAAGAAAGATCTTTGTCCTATCGGCAATGTTAGAGTTTGTAAAAAAACAGGTGAAGAGGTAGCTTATGGCCAAATTGTTCGAGGCTATGAAATCCAAAAAGGGAGCTATGTTGTGCTTGAGGACGAAGATTTTGAGCGAGCAAATAGGAAAATTACCCATTCGGTTGAGATAATAGATTTTGTTGACGAGCAGGAAATCCCACCTGAATATTTTGAAAAACCTTACTTTATCGAACCTGTTAAGGATGCTGAGAAAATGTACGTACTGCTTTGTGAAGCGCTGAAAAGAACGGGAAAAGTTGGGATCGGGCGCTTTGTTTTAAAAACACAAGAGCATATTGGGGCAATAAGGCCAAACAATGATTTATTGTTCCTTGACCAGATGAGATATACAAGTGAGCTAAAAAGGCCACGCGAACTTAATATTCCACACGAAGAACTAATTTCTGAGCGAGCTTTGGCTTTTGCAGAAAAATTGATCGACGGAATGTCAGCGCAGTTTGTGCCGGAAAGGTATCACGACACTTTTACCGAAGACTTGAAAGAAATTATTGAGGAAAAAGCCAAAGGTAAAAGAATCCGGCCAAAAGAGGAAAAACCTCAGCCTACTTCTGGGTCTGAGCTAATTGACCAGCTTAAAGCAAGCCTCGAAGAAGTTGAAAAACGGGGTCATCGAAGATACACCTCTCATTAAAATTCGAAATTAACTACTCCTGAACCGAAACGAATGTTTCTTAAAAAATATGAAGCTATTCCCAGCCCTAAGTCAGATCTATACTCCTCGATGCTTGTGCTCAAAATTCCCCTCATATAATCTTCAATCGGTGTTTCAGCAAGAAAACTCATAAATGGTTTTGGGTAAAAAGTTTCGTAAATATTTCTACCTGTAGCTGCGCTTTCTGAAACCTGCATTCCTGCAACTGTTTGGAGATTGGCTTCTTTTAATGCTTTTAGAGCAAGATTTGAAAAAGCGCCAAGACGATCTACTTCTTTAGGAATTCGCTGTGTTTGTTCAACCATTTTATCTAAAATTCTTCTACCTTCCTTTTTATCAATATTTGCCATAAGGACATAGGATGCTAATCTACCCTCATGAATCGCTATTAATCTTAATGCTTTTGGTCTTCTTTTTTCATCTGTCGCATTTAAAATAGCAGTTCTATAATTTTCAGAAAGATACAACTCCTCAAGCGATCTTGCTAAAAACTTACCAATTGGTCTTTCGCTTTTTTTAAGATTTTCAATTGAAGTGATTATTCCCAGAAATCGGCTGTCTTCTGCTCCCATATCTGTTAGAATAAATAAACCGAAGCAAAAAAGTCAGTAATTTAACCTACAACGTGGCAAGATCAAGGATTACAGCAGCGGACCAGGCTTGTTTTTTGCAGCTAACTTGTCCATCAGGCGAGCGATACTCAAGATATTGGCCGTCGCCGCCTTTAATGTGAAGTTCTATTGGCGTACGAAAATGATAAATAGGTTTTAATGCGGCTTCTTTTAATTCGGCTGCTTGACTTACAAAACCCCAATGCATAAGCCCTTCGTGAGCCATACCATTTATTTTTGGCCAAAAACTCCCATTTTGATATGAGTCCTGCCCAGGATTGAACCAGGGTGATTTAACACTCATTGTTCTAATGCCTGCATCAGGATCGAAAAGATCTTTTTGAAAAGAGCGGTCGACCAAACTATCAATATATTCGTCACCTAAAATAGATTCTACTCTACCATCTTTGACGTGACTGGCCCAAAGAAGAAGCAAAGGATTACTTGTTACAGTTTTTAACTGTTTTTTATTTCCGTCTAATGCCTGAGCAGGAAAATCGTACTCTTCATCTTTAAAGACAAAGGTTTCATTGAATCTTTTTTTTAGACTATTTGCGTGATCGTTTAATCTCTTTGCAAAAACTTTCCTATCGCTATTTGATGAACTAAAGTAATCTACCCATTGTTTCAAGGCAAGCCAGGCATAACCTTGTACTTCAACAGGGGCAATTGGGTATGGGGGAAAAGTTCCATCCGACATTTTTAAGGTATGGATAGAATCGGCCCAGGATTGGATAAACAGGCCTCCGTGCGTTCTTTTTTTATCGAATTCATACTCAAGAAGATAATCTTGATCGCGGTCTCCGTAGTCTGTAATCCAATTTAAACCTTTTTCAACGGCAGGTAAAACCTTCAGTAAAAATTCCTGGTCTTTTGTAAATTGCCAATATTTATAAATAGCAAGTAAATTGAGAGGGGTTGAGTCGATTGAATCGTAATTTTTTAATGTTCCATCAGGATAAATGTACCAAGGCTTTGGACCGTCTAGAAATCTATCCAAATTTTCTTTTCTGTACTCGTGGAGAAATTTGCCCGGCTCTTCTCCACTCTCGATATTAACTTCTTGTCCTTGAAGATCAGTAAGGGTTAAAAGTCCGCGCTTTGAGATATCAAGTAATTTAGCTGTTTCGATCGAAGGAGGAATAGATTTGTTAGAAAGAGCTTTTAAGATTTTAAGAATGGTAATTGCGCTATCCCGGCCAAAAATGCAGCCAAAAATTTCCTCTTTGCCTGACGCATTGATACCTTCTTCAGTCGCAAGTTCGAGCAACGACTGATACGAAATAACTTCGAGTTTCTCGTGTTCCATAGTGAAATTCAATTTTTGAGGACCTATCTAAAGTAACATATAGTAAAAGCGAATGCAAGCAGCAAGTTGAAAAAAATTAAACTTATAATGATATGTTCCCTTGACAAAAAGTTTTCAATCTGATAAAAAATAATAGATGGACGAAAACACACAAACACAAACAAATACTCCAGCAGAACCAACAATGACGCAAACACCACCAGTGCAAACACCAGCTGAACCAGTAATGCCTCAAACGCCTCCGGTACAGGAACCAGTAATGCCTTCTGTGCCTGAAACACCGGCTACTCCAGTTGAAACCCCAGCGCAAGAGGCACCGATGCAAACCCCAGCTGAAATACCGACTCCAGCACCAGTTGAACCAAGCACGCCAGAAGCAAACAGCCCTATTCAAACTCCAACTGAACAAACTCCGGCCCAAGAAACACCAGCTATGCCACAAATGCCAACTCCTGAGCCTACAAATGAACAACCTGGTTCAGAAAATCCAGGTCAAACTCCTCCAGCGGCACCAACTTTCTAATTTGTTTAAGGCCTCAATAATAAGTTTTATTTAAAAAAGTTTTACTTAAAATAAACTACTTTAAAGTTAATGGTATAATTTGCGTGTATGAGAAAGGAAACTTCCGAACGTGGGCCAGGGCCAAGCTTAGAATTTTATGCCAGTGATTCTAGAAGCTGGCAGATCAGGCTAATTTGCAGAGACATAATCAGAAATATGTATGCAATAATGTATAATCCTAAAATTGCGAAAGATTCAGCACGGCAAGAAGAGCTTAGAAAAGCGTTGGAACTGCATAGAAAAAAACTTGACGAATTGGGTATTACTGAAAATATGTATCAAAATGAGGAAGGGCGTTTCCCAAAGAGCTTTTGGGAAAAAAAGTTTTATGTGGATCCTGTGATTACAACTGAAGCATTTGCAGGATATGTTTATGCTCTTTCAAAGAGACAGCTTTATCCCTGGAGTGAAGTTGACAGAAATGGAGATTTATTCCTTGAAATGTTAAACCGAGGAGAAACTCCGTCAGATGACGCCAGAACAATGTTTTATGATGTACCGATAGCGCTTTCTGATGTAGATATAAGACTGCATTCCCTTCAAGATGCTTTGTTATTACAGGGTGAAACACCGAGGGAAAAATTTGAAAGGTTAAACTGGGAGGATTAAATATGAAAAAGTTACCGAATTTGGATGAGGAAGAGCTTGTTATACAGGATAACCGACTTTGGTGAGGTAGTTGAATTCAGAGTTTTCGTTCCAAGGACCTTTGTAATGAATATCAAAAGGCAGATCCTTTAAGCATCTACCCTGCACGATTTCAATCATTTTTTTATGGATAAAAGTAAGATATTCAAAAGGGCCTTTGTAATCATAAGTGAGGACTTTTTGGCGCTGATAAGTCTTGAAATACGTATTTTGAGGAAGAATAAGGCCTGCTGGTAGCTTAATGTTTTCGCAAATAAGGCAAACTTCTAAATTTGCATTTACAGGTGTATAAAGATGAGGCTCTTTGTAAAAAATCATTTGCTTTTCGGTTATGGGAATACTAAATTTCTCTGCGATTTCAAACATTTTTACAATATAACTATTAATCTCATCGTATCTTCCGCCCTTTACACTCATACAAAACAGTTTAAAAGGGCCTAATTTTTCTTTTTTAAGCTTGCTCTTTGCGTTGCCGAATAGAAATTCTTTTATATTTTTTAGAAATTCGTATTCTCTTCTTTTTTCGTCTATTTCCTCTTGAACACTTTCCAATCTTTCTTCCAAAAATGATTTTTCTGTGTAATTTTTAATCGCCTGCTCCATTCCTTTCAAGGGCACGTTAAAGCTTTGGAGGAGTTTTATTTTGAAAAAGTCGCGTGCTTGGTCGGCTTCGTAATAGCGGTATTTTGAGAATTGGTCGACTTTGCGGGGAAGCAAAAGGCCTGACTGCTCGTAAAAACGAATAGTGCGTGGTGTGGTACGGCAAATATCGGCAAATTGTTTTATTGTCAGATACATATTTTTAAATTCTAAATACTAAATTCGAAATTCTAAACAATTCCCAAATTCTAATTTTCTAAATTCCAAAAAGTTTTATATTTTTATTATTTGTTATTTGTTTAGTATTTAGTGCTTTATGCTTAGAATTTATATCTAAACTTTGACTTG
>JAMCTK010000018.1 GCA_023381035.1 Patescibacteria group bacterium | reverse complement strand
TAAAGCATGTTCTTCTATCTCTCCGTCTTGTCCTCGAGGATATTTTAAATGTAATAATTCATGGATTAAAGTAATAACTTTTCCTTCCGAACTTTGGTTTTTTTTAACTTTAACTTGATCAACATGGGGTTCGACTCTTCCTAGCAAGCACTCTTTTCCGGAAATTTTTCTTGTTAACACAACTTCAACTTCTTGATTTGAGAGTTGTTTTCTGAAGTGAGAATATAAATATTGAGGAGAGGCAAATCTTCTTTCCATTACAGCTCGGTAAGGTTCTGAGAATCTTTACCTCTTTCAGGCACGTATTGAAGATATCGTTCAGTCGTAGATAATCTTTTATGACCTAAAACTTTGGAGAGAAGAACTAAGGAAACACCATGTTTTAGGTGGTGAGCAACAAAGGTGTGTCTTAAATCATTAACCTTAGTGCCCTTAATTTCGGCAAGTCTAAAATATCTTTCAATTGCTGTTCTAATGTTCCTGATTAAAAATGGTTTGCCTGATTTAGTAATGAAGACGGTTTCCTCTTTAACTTCCGGACGCGTCTTAAGATAACTATCTAAAGCTTCTTTTGCCCTTTTATTTAAAGGAACATTTCTTTCTTCGTGCTTTTCAAATGGAGAGATATGAAGTGAGTCTTTTTGAATATCTGAAATTTTAAGGTTAGCAAGTTCACCAATTCTAATTCCTGTTTGAAGCAAAAGCTCAATGATTGCATACATTCTGCTATCATTTCTAGCAGCGTCTCTTAAAGCCCTATATTCTGTAGGAGTAAGAATTCTGGGTGGTGCTAGTTGATAGCTTGGATGTGACACGAGTAGGGAAGGATCGTCTGTGACATACTCGTTAACTTTTAGGAATCTGTAAAAAGTTCTGGTTGAATTGATTTTTCTGGAAACAGATTTAGGAGTATAGCCTTTCTTGCCCATTGAAGCTAAAAAAGCCTCTAAGTCGTCTTTGGTAACCTCATGAATATGATTCTTTTGTAGCTCTTCCAAAAAGGAAATGAGCTGATCAATATCCTTGCCATAGGCAACAACAGTTGAATTAGAGTGTTTTTTGTCTTTTAGGAAATTTTTAAACTCTTCGTGCGCATCACGCAGTTTAATCTCTTTCATAATGTCCTATAATATCACTTGGAGCCTGCTTAGTCAAGAGGAAATATGCCTAGGAAAAAGGTATGCTAAGATAAAAGATAATGAAAAAGGCAATATATGTTTTAGTAGTTTTGAGCCTAATTTTTGCCATAAACAATATGGGAAGATCAATTTATAACCTATGGCATAAGAAAGATTTATTGACTCAAGCGCAAAAACAACTAGACAGAGAAAAAGAAGAAAACAAAAAACTTAAAGAGGAGATAACAAGAGCCCAAAGTAAGGATTTTATTGAACAAGAGGCCAGAAATAAGCTCTTCTTAGGAAAGCCGGGGGAGCAAATAGTAATAATTCCCCAAAAGCTATTTAACCAAAAGGAAAACAAAAAGCCGGAGGATCTGCGCCCCAACTGGCAAAAATGGTGGGATTTATTCTTTAAAAGTGATAAATAAAGGGAGATCGATGTGTTGCGGGGATTGGAAGAAATACGAAATTTCTTCATTGCCCAAACAACGCCTTTATTTATACCAGATTTGGGCTGAAATATCTATTTTAATATTTGTCGCTAATTGCTACGAAATCAGAGATCTTTTCTTTTAGCTGAGCTAATCCATGATCGTCACCCACGTCAACGTGTGAAGTTGTCCAATTACAAAACGAATAAATTTGTTTGATTTTATTAAGATCGGTATTATTTACTTTTTTATTTTCCTTTATTCCCTCGACTACTTTAGCAAATTCGCTTGATTCATTCCAGTGGAGTAATCTGCATTTTATAAAATGCTCAGTTTCATAACGTAAGTATTGACCGTATTCGACAATCTTTAATTCAATATCAAAACCTTGAGGATTTTGAGCAACCTGCGTGAGATGAGCTTCAAAGTTCTTCAATTTTTGGACAAATCGCTCCTCTTGACTCTTGCATATAAAGCTACCACCTAGGTATTTTTTATTTCTAATAATATTAAATTCATAACTTTTCTTGTCAAATCGCTTTCTCAAAAATTTGAAGAACGTTCTGTGGTGCGTAAAGATGAAAACCTGAGAGAACTTATCTTTCTCAATAGCAAGTAAATCGACAAGGTTACTTAAATTGCTGTCATCAAGGCTTGTGATTGGGTCATCGAACACTAATACTTTTTGATTTTTGTTTCCTTGAATTTCAAGGAAAGCAAAGAAAAAACACAGGGACAAAACTTGTATTTCACCCTCAGACAGCCCCTCCTTTAAGTCTCTTTCGTCGCCTTCGAGATCTAATACCTTAAAAGCAAACGGCAACTCCTTTGTTGATCCGGTATGTCGATTTTGAGTATCGAGCTGAAGTTTGAAGCTAAAATTAAAATAGTTAAAGTATGATTGAATTTTATTCAAAGTTTTAATAAATGCTCCCGTGGAACAATACTCCTCATATTTATCCCTAATAATCCTGTATTCCTCCTTTGCCTTGTCAAAATCATTTTGGAATTTTTGTAGCGCTTTGTTTTTTTGATGCTTAAGCTTTTCTTTCTCAATTTTATTACTTCGAAGAAAATCCAACTCTAATTCTATTTTTTCTAATGAAATTTCATCCTTTTCAATTCTACTGAGTAGTTTTTGATCGGTATGTTCATTTTTGAAAGAAACAATCAGTTTATTTTTTTCTTGAACTAATTTTATAAATTCTCTGAAAAACTTCCTTGCGGCATCAAACTCTTTTCGTACCTCTTTATACAACATAGAAACATCTTCGTTGCTGGGTTGTAATAAATCTTGAATCTTAGTCTTTAGCTCATAGATTTTTGTTGTCTGGATAGACTTTCTGAATTTTTTTTCTTCCTCAAGAAGATAAATATTTTTAATAGCGTATTTCTCCGAAAGGTTTTTGAGAGTAAGTAAGGGAGTATTCAAATCAAACCCTTTTATTGATTCTTGAACACTATCAAGCTCGTCAATCAGTAGCTGTTTTTTGTTTTCAAAGGCTGTTAACTGTTTTTTATATGCCTCGTCATAAAGATAATTATATACGCCAATAATTTTCTTTATCTCCTTCTCGTTTCTTTTAGATTGACAAAATGGACATTGTTTGGGGTGTTCTGTTCGTATTTCAAAACCAGCTTCGAAAAAATCTTTATGCTGTTTGACTCTTTCTACTAAACTTTGTTCAGCATCAACCTTCGCTTTCTCCTTTAACTTATAATTGAAAAGCGCTTGATATGCTACCTGCTTAGAAAGCAATAGTGGTACTTCATTGTTTTCCAATTCCTGTATCTGTTGTATTTCGTTTGCTATCGCAAGCAACTTTCGATTGTTTCTAATTTTATTTACAAGATCATTTTTATTTTCCTCATCCACCTTTTTTGCTTTATCAATTCCCGTTTTATCTCTATTTTTATGTCTTTTATAGAGGGCTGTTTCTCCATCGGTTAGACGAAAATCAAGAATTGTTCTATTCTCTTTTTGAAATTCCTCGAGTTTGCTGTTTTTAGCATCCTTTACCTCAATCAGGCGATCTCTTTCTGTTCTTAGTTTTATCGCTTCAGCATCAAATTCAATAATTAGTTTTGCTGATTTTTGTTCTTGTTCGCCTTGCTGTGTTCCACGACCCCTACCTAGGTGGATATTCAAGTCAACAAACTCTCGGTCAAAAAACAAAATTGAATCTTTAGGGATTAAGCCTCCCCATTTGTTATTTGTATACTCATATGAAGCGTTGTTGATTTGAATTTTGACACCTTCAGGAAAATACCTTATGAAATCCTTATTTTGAGAAACACTTTTTAATATATTGCAAAGAGAGCTTTTTCCACTCCCGTTTTCCCCATAAAGAAGGTTAGTTCCAGGATGGAAGTTTTCGGCATTACAAAATGTATGCCAAGTGTAGTCTCGAAAAGATTTATATCCTTGAATTTTCTGTATTTTTTGAATTTTCATACGTACTCATCCTCATTTGATTATAAGCCTTTATCATGTAGGCAAAAAGCGTACTCATCTTTGGTAGCCTTTCTAGTCCAATCTTTTGCTGGAACATATTTTTGAGGCTTATTTTTATCTATAATATCTTGATTATTCATTCTACAGGCAAGCCCATTAAAAGGATCAGAAAGTGGTTGAATTATTCCAGTATGATAATCTGTCTCCGGTGGGCATGATTTTATCATTCCTTTTGCTTTTAATTCTTCCTCATTCATTCCAACTCTTGCAGGGATAGCATCTGAGTGCATTTTTACCCAAGAGCAATCATGCTTTATCTGAGCAGGACGAATCTGATACCAATAAAATAACGAAGCCCCAAAAATCACAAACAGGGAAATAACAACTAATTTTATTCTCATTATTTAATTTTCTTATACTCTTTTTAGTAATTAAAGTCAAAGAGACCATAGAAAAAAATAAGCAGTATAATGTAATTATGAATATCTATTTTGATATTGATGGAGTTATTCTAGCGAATGAAAAACAACCGGCACTACATATAAAAGAATTCCTCGCATATTTCATTGGGCGTTACCCTGTTTTCTGGCTCACAACCCACTGTAAGGGAGATGCAAATTACACAGTCTCTCATATACAAGAATATCTTGACAAAGAAACCCTTGAATTAGTTAAGAAAATTAAACCAACAAATTGGTCTTATTCAAAAACTGAGGCAATTGATTTCAGCAAACCCTTTATTTGGTTCGATGACTTTCTTTTTGAGTTTGAAAAGCAGGAATTAGCAAAGCACAATTGCTTAAATTCATGGATAAAGGTAGATTTGTCTCAAAATGTTAACCATCTCAAAGAGATTCTTGATCTTTTTCTAGATCTAAATAAAAATTTACCGGTAAAGTAAAACTAGTTTGTTTTTCTATAGCCTCCAAAAACCTAAAAAAACCTGCGATTTTAATAGCAAAATTCTGCATTTGTAGCCTCAAAAAACTCCAGATTTCTAATTATTAAAAATGTTGGAAAATGTTGGATCTATGAGGCTAAAGAACTTAACAAAACCTAACTTTTCAGAAAATGTGTTATTACATTTTATGTAGCCTCAGCAAAGTTAAAAAAAGTTGCCATTCGTAATTTATGATATTTTTATATAGCTTCAGAAAACCTACAAAAACCTGCGATTTTAACCGTGCTGTAAGTTTTCTGATTTAGATTCCAGAAACTTAACATTATGCCGACCAGATAGCCTCAGTAAAATCCGCATCTTAGGTCATAAAAAAACTATAGCAATAGCTTCACGGAACCTCAGAAAACATCAGATTTTGCTGGGGAATATCACGAAGCTAGAAAACTAGAAGTTCTATTTGTTAGGTATCAAATCGCAATAAATTCCACAATCTTTCCGAGGGGAACTTTTCTTGCTTTCAATAATAAGCAGACATCTTCTTCTTGCAAAATCACTTCCTAGCCTTAAACATTCTATCTGTTTTTCACTATTACTTTTTGGTAAAACTTCTTTTATGATAAGAATCCCAAAATAGGTAACAGTTACGATGCAGATTGTAAGTATTGCTATGTTTATTGGCTTCTTCAAGAAAGAACTTGCAGAGTTTGTTTTACTTTCATGGGTATGTTTTTTAAGTCTCTCAACCTTATAAGCTGCATATAAAAACCTCATCTGGAGTGCCCACCAAAGCAAACGCAACCCTATAGCAGAAACGCTATAATCTCCAAGTATGAGTATAGATGCAAATCTATCAAGCGTTATCAGCACCATTGCTAGAAGAATAAAAAACTTAGAGCCTCTCATTACAAGAATTGCCAGGGGTAGATAAATTACTATGTATATTAGGTTAGTTGAAGGAATGCCACCAAAAAAAACAAAGATAACAGTAAAAAGAAGCGAGACGAGTATCAAATATCCTGCAATTTTTCTAAAAGAGAACCTGTTCGACTTTGAATAGTTTTGTACTTCATTTTCTATGTCTCCTTGGTCAATTTTCCACCACATAAAAGCTTCAAAGAAACTGTTTTTTGATTTTTTCCTTTCTTCATCCATATGTCTATTATCCTACTTTTAGTATGAGTAAATGTCAACCATGATGTTGTGCCTGTACTACAACTATTTGTCGGAGCCTCAAAAACAATTATTGACAATAATAAAGCCATGTCTAAGCGCATACCAAAATCACTCGGGGGAAAGGTTAAATTCTACAGGGAAGACAGAAAGCTTTATCAAGTTGAGTTGGCAGATATTGTTGGAATAAGCACGGGCTATGTTGGATCAATTGAACAAGGAGTAAGATCTCCGTCATTAAAGGTTCTTAAAAAGATCGCAAAAGCCCTGAAAGTTTCCCCAAGAGACCTTTTCTGATAAAAATTGTATAATTCGCTTAATGGAAATCGCGATTTCACCTGTAGCGGTAAACCTTAAGAATATAGTTGCTTACTCTCATTTGGTTTGCATCTTGGACAACAAAGTAGTACTTAGAAGGATTAGTAAATTGAGAAAAAAATGGGAGATAAACACTTTTTATAAAAGCGTAGAATATGTTAAGTGGATACAGAGACTCGGAAATGAAGGAACAGATGGTAAATTTCGGGAAGACGTAGAAAGATTCAGAAAATCACTCGACATAGATCCAGCGTTTGATTTATCTCTTAAGAAGGCAATTGTCTGCAATGAAATAAATGAAGGTGATTACAAAACTGCCTACATTACTTTTATTCGCAATCCTCGATCCCAAGACATTAGACATGCGATCGTTATTACTCCTAGTACTACGCAAAAAGATTTAGTAGATACTTTTAATAAGTTTAAGGAAGATGTTGGAAACGCTATCTTAAAAAAAAGTGATTCTATATATCCAAAGTTAAAGTTTTCATTACGAATGAGTTCTGAAAAAAGAAATGAGATTAAGCGCGATAGAGAATGGTATTGGCTTAAGCAATCAGGCAGATCATATCGTCAAATTGCAGAATCTGCAACAGATAGAGGCTACATAACCATAGATGACTACAGAAATAATGTTATTAAACAGATTAAAAGATATGCTATGTTTCTTCAATCGGTGACATTTAGGAAAATTTAACCGTCCACTTATCAATATATAAGAAAACTCATATTCTAGTCTCAGTTCGTAAATGGCTCGGCTGTTACGAGTGGTAGGGCGAATTCAAATAAGACTTGCCAAAGTGAACAGCGACCGACCGAAGCATGCCAAACGATTAACAAATAAGTTTACCTCAGCGACTGACGAAAATTTATTTTTCGTCGCTAGGAAATATCGGTGGAAGCGAAGGGAGGGAAGATACCAGGAAGGAAAAACAAGAATATGAAAAATCGAGAAATCGATCAAAAAAGAACGAAACAACTAGTCATTGATGCTGGACTACACCAATCACTCAAAGTTAAAGCAGCGACATCAGGGACAAGCATTAAAGAGCTTGTGGAGGGATGCCTAGCGGAGTTGCTGGAAGTGAAAGGAATAAATGTTAAGTAAAGAAGCCATAGATGAATTTAGGGGCATTTATTATAAAGAGTATGGTCAAAGATTGACGGATAAGGAAGCTTTAGAGCTTGGGACGAGACTTATAAACTTTGTAAAATCTGTATATGGTAATAATTTACCGGAACTAAAAGCTATTGACACAGGTGTAAAAGAAGAGAATAATTAAAGGGTGCTCAGAAGATAAGGATTGGGTTTTTTAATGCCCTCATTGGACAGAACCTAATCCGTTCTGAGCACACCAGTGGGGGCATTTGATATTTATGGACAATAATATTTCTCTAAAATATATCGGATACGCTCGTAAATCTTCTGAAGATAACAAAGAGAGACAAGCTGCTTCCTTGCCTGAACAGTTGTATGTTCTTGAAGGTATTAAGACTAAACATAGCTTGAATGTTATTGATACTTTAGAGGAATCACAATCAGCGCATAAGATTGGCAGAGAACAATTGAATTTAATGCTTGAAAGGATAGAGGCTGGTGAGGCAAACGCAATTCTGACTTGGCATCTCAACCGACTTGCACGTAATATGGTTGATGGTGGACGCGTAATTCAATTGATGGATGAAGGAAAATTGATTGAAATAAGAACCCCTTCAAGAATCTATAGGAATAGTCCGGATGATAAATTTATGCTTGTTTTAGAGTTCGGAATGTCTAAAAAGGATTCTGACGATAAATCTATTGTGGTTGAGCGTGGTCTAGGAAAGAAAGCAAGGGATGGTTGGAGACCTGGAGTTGCTCCTGTAGGTTATCTAAATGACAAGACAACAGAAAGCGGTTTTAGGAAAATATTAACTGATCCAGAAAGACTTTCTTTTGTTGTAAGGATTTTTGAATTATTTTATGCAGGCACGCCAGTAATTGAGATACACAGGCTTGCAAAAGAAGATTGGCATTTTCTTACAAGACAGAAAAAACGCATCGGAGGCAAACCTTTATCTATAAGCATGATTTATTATATTTTAACTAATCCTTTTTACTGTGGTAAGTTTGAATATCCTATTGGAAGCGGCAAATGGTATGTAGGAAGTCACGAAAAAGCAGTTAGTGAGGGTATTTTTAATGAAATTCAGATTAGGTTAGGCAGGCGAAGCAAATACTCTGTAAGACACAATGAATTTGCATACTCGACACTAATGAAATGCGGTTTTTGTGGTTCCGGAATTGTCGCAGAAAGAAAACTCCAATGTATTTGTTCCAATTGCAAGCTAAAGTTTTCAATTACACATAAAAATAAAGATAAATGCACTAGTTGCGGAACGCTTATTGAGCAAATAAAAAATCCCAAAATACTTCATTATGTTTATTACAGATGCGGTCGTAAGAAAAATCCTCTTTGTCTTCAAAGAGCGGTTAGAGTAGATAAGCTTGAGGAACAAATAGACGTAAAACTCTCCAGAGTAGAAATTTCTCCTCTTTTTATGGAGTGGGCGATTAAACAAATTAACAAGATGAATGAGAGTGAGAAAGACTTTCGGGAGGAAACAATAGAGAGCGTTAAAAAGGCTCACGATGCTTGCAGAATGAGATTAGATAACTTATTAAAGCTTAAAATATCTCCGGAGAATAGCGATGGTAGTTTACTTAGCGATGAGAAATACAAGGAAGAACACTCAAGGCTTGAGGAAGAGTTAAAGGGGATAGAAAAACAACTTACAAATGTTGATGAGCGAATGATACAGGCAGGCAAAGATATAAACAAGGGGTTCAATTTTGTAACCAAAGCTATGGAACGATTCGCAACAGGAGACCCTAAAGTAAAAAGAGATATATTTATGGGTTTAGGGTTGCACCTAACTTTGAAAGATAAAACAGTTGATTTTGACAGCCCAAAATACATTATTAAGATTGCGGAAATGAAAAAAGAGGCTCCGATAATTGCAGAACGGGTCGCACCTGAAAAAGAGCTTGCTGTGAAGGCACAATTTGAAGAAAAGTATGCTTCTATTCCTAATATGTTGCGGGGCTAGGAGTTGCGCCTAGCCTATGAGATTATGAGCCTCATGTGCACTGTACACTACCCCGCGCGTGTTAATCAGTATATCATTTGATTTAGCTTCGGTCAATTGATATACTTAAGCTCATGCCAGGGTAGCTCAGCTGGTTAGAGCACTTGATTCATACCCAAGAGGTTTCGGGAGTTCGATCCTCCCCCCTGGCACTAAAAATTCAGAACCTTCTTATGGATAATCGGCCGATTGGTATTTTCGATTCCGGCGTTGGGGGATTAAGCGTTCTTCGAGAATTAAAAAAGCTTCTTCCAAGCGAAAACTTTATTTTCATAGCGGATCAAGCTAATGTTCCCTATGGAGGTAAAACCAAAGAGCAGTTAATTGGATTTTCCGATAAAATAGTTAATTTTTTAGTTAACGAAAAAAAAGTTAAGGCAATTGTAATTGCTTGTAATACATCAACTGTTTATTCAATTGATTTTCTCCGCTTAAAATACAAAATTCCTATCATAGGTACGGTTCCTGTTGTAAAAACAATTGCAAGGCTAACCAAGAGCGGTAAAACAGCTGTTTTTTCGACTCCGGCAACAGCTAAAAGTTCTTATCTTACTCAGCTAATAAATAAATTTGCAGGCGGAGTTACTGTTTATAAAATTGGTGGAACAGGCTTAGAGGATTTAGTAGAAGAGGGGAATCTTAAAAACCCTAAAATTAAAAAGATTTTGCTGGAATCATTAATTCCACTTAAGCAAAAAGGCGTTGATGCGTTGGCTCTTGGCTGCACTCATTATCCGTTTTTAAGAGATCAAATAGAGGCTATAGTGGGAAAAGATGTAGCAATAGTTGATTCCGGAGGCGCAGTTGCCAGACGTACGAAAGAAATCTTATCCAGGGAAAACCTATTAGGAAATTTAGCTGCCGATGATTGCTTTTATACAACGGGAAATAAGGCTAAATTCACAAAAGCACTTAAGAATCTATTAGACTTAAATACAGATAAGGTTTATAATCTCAAGTTATGAAATTAAACATTAAAGGCAAGAAGGTCGCAGTTTTAGGTTTGGGACTAGAGGGCTTATCTAGCCTCAATTTTTTGGTTAAAAAAGGAGCAAAAGTTACTGTTTGTGATCAAAAAGAAAAATCAAACATAGACACCACTTATTTGAAAGCAGTTGAAAAATTGGGAGCTACTTTAAAAACAGGCAGTGAATATTTAAATAATTTAAAAGATTATGATCTTATTGTGAGAAGTCCAGGAATAAAATTGGATAACATAAATAAGCAGGAATTAAATTCCAATAGCCCCAAAATTACTTCTCAAACTAATCTTTTTTTCGAACTTTGTCCTGGTAAAATCATTGGAGTAACAGGAACCAAGGGGAAGGGAACAACTTCGTCGTTGATTTACGAAATGTTAAAAAAAGAGGGTCTAGATGCATATTTAGTTGGGAATATAGGGAGCCCAGCTTTAGACATTTTGGATAATTTAAATGATCAGTCAATAATCGTTTATGAATTGTCTAGTTTTCAGTTGCAAGATCTTAAAAAGAGTCCTCATGTTGCGGTAATGTTAATGACGGTTCCGGAGCATTTAGATTACCACCAAGATATGGAGGAATATGTTGATGCAAAAAGAAATATTTTCCGTTTTCAAAAATCAGAAGATTATGCAATCGTAAATTACGATTATCCTGCAAGCAATGAATCAGACATTTATACGGATGCCAAAGTTTTGAAAGTAAGTAGAGAGCAAGAGCTTTCCGATGGAGCTTACGTAAGAAATGGCTCAGTTTATTTTAAAAAAGATGGCAAAGAAGAAAAGATAGTTGACACTAAAGACATTCTTCTTCCAGGAGCGCACAATCTTGAAAATGTTTGCGCTGCCGTCATTGCAGCTTCATTATTGGGTGTATCTAAAGAAGAAATATCATCGGTTCTTAAAACATTTAAGGGCTTAGAGCACCGCTTAGAACTAGTCGACACGATTGGTGGTGTTAAATATTATGACGATTCTTTTTCAACAACTCCGGAAACTGCGATTGCTGCTATTTTGGCATTTTCCGATCCGGAAATTTTAATCCTCGGAGGGTCAAGCAAGAACAGTGATTTTACTGAACTTGGGCGGATAATATCTGAAGCAAAAAATATAAAAGCGATTATTGGAATAGGAGAAGAATGGGAACAGATGAAAAAACAATTTCCGTTTTCAAGCTTCAGATTTCCAGTAATTGAAGGAGCGAAAAACATGGAAACAATAGTTAAAGCTGCTACTAAAATTGCAAAGATTGGAGATGTCGTGCTTTTAAGTCCAGCATGTGCTTCTTTTAGTATGTTTAAAAATTACAAAGACAGGGGGGAACAATTTAAAAGCGAAGTCCACAAACTCCGATTAGCATTAAATTAAATGATGATAATCCTCATTTTTTTCAATGAAAAAATTTAACTTTAGAATCATTAAACAAGATAAAAAAACAATGGCTAGAGTTGGACAGATCACAACTCCCCATGGAGTAATTGAAACGCCTTGTTTTGTGCCTGTTGGAACTCAGGCGACAGTTAAAGCCCTAAGCGCAAGGGATCTTAAGGAAATAGGGGTTGAGCTTTTGTTCGGCAATACTTACCATCTTCATTTAAGACCAGGAGAAGACATTGTTAAGAAGATGGGAGGACTATCCGAGTTTATGAGCTGGAAGGGTCCGACAATTACTGACAGCGGTGGATTTCAAGTCTTTTCTTTGGCTAAGCCAAATGGTAAAAGAGGTGCTGGGGAAGGAGAGGCAGAGCTAGTGAAGATAACTGAGGATGGAGTTAAGTTTCGCTCACACCTAGATGGATCTTTGCACTATTTTACTCCAGAAGAATCAATTAAAATCCAACAAAAATTAGGAGCGGATCTACTAATTGCTTTTGATGATTGTCCCCCATATCCATCAGATTATACTCACGTTAAAAAGGCAGTAGATAGAACCCACAGATGGGCAGAGAGGAGCTTGAAGCAGCACAAAAAAATTAAAAACGAACAGGCCCTATTCGGAGTAATTCAGGGAGGAATATACAAAGATTTAAGGCAAGAATCAGCAAAATTCATATCAAGCTTGGATTTTGAAGGAATTGCCATTGGTGGGGTTGCGGTTGGAGAAGAAAAAAAAGAAATGATACAAGTTTTAGATTATGTAAGTCCTCTTTTGCCAAAAGATAAACCTAGACACTTACTTGGAGTTGGAGAGCCTGATGACATTTTTGAAATAATTGAGAGAGGAGTTGATACTTTTGATTGTGTTATCCCAACACGCCTTGGTAGAACAGGATTTATTTTTGTATCACCATCAGAGGGAAACCTTAAAAATCGTTTTAAAATTGATATAACAAAAGCAAACTGGCAAGATTCAAAATTGCCGCTTGATAAAAAATGTGATTGTCATGTTTGCAGGAATTACACCCGGGGATATTTAAACCACTTATTTAAAGCAAGAGAGCTTCTCGCATATCAATTAGCAAGTTATCACAATACTTATTTTTTAATTAATCTAACTAAAAAAATCCGTCAGTCGATTCTGGATGATGCTTTTTATATTCTCAAAAAAAAGTGGTTTGACGCCTAATTAATGTCGTGATAGTATTTAGGTCTTATGGGAGCACAACAAGAACTTAGGAGATCTGTAGAAGAAGCAAAGCAGCTCGTTGCTGTTAAAGAGTTTGGAGAAGAGGAGAGAGTTGCGCTTATAAAAGCCGGAGCTGTTATTTACACATTAAAAAAAGAAACTATTCAAGATCAAATAGACTTGGGAAGACCCTTTTGGCATATAGCCAATGGGGGAATTGGGCTACTTGAATCGCAACCGAAATTAACACAAGTGGCAGTTTTTCCAGACTACAAAAATTTTTATATTCCAAACTCTGGTGAAAAAACCCTTGAAGAACAGGAAAAATTGGCAAAACAAGACGCAGAAAAACTCAGACTTGAATTAGGAATAAATGGAATAACAGAGATCATACCCAGTGAAGCATCTGCCTTGACTCAGCTTGTTTTTATGCATCTTGACAAAACAGGAGAATGGTTATTTGGACATTTCTTCGGAAGAACCAATAATTCCATGCAAGATAAAATGAGCACCGCTATTGTTGGAAATGTTTATCCGGAAGCGGGACTACATGTTAATGATTGGCCAAAAAACGGTAAGGACAAAAACATCCTTGCAGTTCGTTTCATTGTGCCAGCTTAACTATTGGAGATGCCTTAGAGATTTGCTAGAATAACTTATGAGCAAGAAAGTTGTATTTTCGGGGATTCAACCAAGCGGAAACCTGCATATAGGCAATTATATTGGGGCAATTTCTCAGTGGGTTAAGATGCAAGATGAATATGACTGCATCTATTGCATAGTAGACTTGCATGCAATTACAGTTCCTCAAGATCCAAAAATCTTAAAAGAAAAAGTTTTGGAGGTCGCCGCTTTATATTTGGCCACTGGAATTGATCCACAAAAATCACACATTTTTATTCAATCTGAAAATCCTGATCACACGTATTTAACTTGGATTTTAAATTGTCTTACTCCTTTCGGACAGTTAGAGCGGATGACACAATTTAAAACAAAGTCAGGGATAGGTGATTTGGAACAGATTGAAAAAGAATTTAAACAATTCACTGCTAAGGACTCAAGCGATCATCAAGCTTTTCTAAAGACGCAGTCTGAGATAGAAGGGGAAATTCTTAAAAGTTTTAATAAAGAAAAAATTCAGAAATTTATTAATTTATCAAGAAAAATTATTGATCATTTACAACGTAATATTGAACATCGAGATCAAACAGTAGCTCAAATTTCAAGTTGGAGAAAAAGAGGTTCTGATTCATTTTCAGCAGGACTTTTTGATTACCCGGTTTTAATGGCTTCAGACATCTTGCTTTATCATACAGACGAAGTTCCAGTTGGAGAAGATCAAAAGCAACATATCGAATTGACACGGGACGTAGCGGATAAATTTAACAAAACTTTTGGAGAAATATTTAAATTACCCAATCCACATATTTCTAAATTTGCAGACGCACGGATCATGAGCTTACAAAATCCAAATAATAAAATGAGTAAGTCAGATAAAGATCCGCTTGGAACAATAAATTTATTAGATTCTGAAGATCAAATTAGAGAGAAAATTAAAAAAGCAGTCACTGATTCAGAACCGGTTATTTCTGCAAAAGCTCACGGAGAGGGAAATGGAGCTTTACAAAACCTCTTAACAATTTATGCGGCAGTATCTGGTGTTTCATATAATACTGCACTACAAAAAACTCAGGGAAAAAGTTATGGCGAGTTTAAAAAAGAACTGGCAGATTTGGTTGTTGATGCACTTAAACCAATTCGAGAAAAATATCTTGAACTAAGAAATGATGAAAAGAGCTTGCGTATGGTTTTAGATGAAGGAAGAAACTTTGCAATGTCTAAATCGTCAAAAGTTATTGCTGAAGTCAAAGAAAAAATCGGCTTAGTGTAGCTTTAGACCAGCTGGAATTTAGCCTCATTTTGTGATATACTCCACAGGCTATGGCTAACGGAGTCAGAAATCGAAAATTTAAAACCCCTAAACAAAAAACAAAACTTTCTTGGAAAAACATTGTCATTTATTTGTTCCTCTTTCTTTTTATTGCCTTTGCTTTTATGGGTTTTAACTCTCCGAAATCTTTTACAGGCGGTGAGCCAAAAACAATCGCTGTTTCTCAATTGGTGACAGATGTAAAAGCAGGTAAGGTAACTCAGATTGAAGTTTCCGGAACCAAAATTACAGCTACTCAAAAAGACGGAACAGAGGCGCAAGCGTTTAAAGAGGCAAACACAGATATTTATCAGCTTTTCAATAATGCCGGCTTAAAGCTTGATACTACTAAAACAAAAGTTGTTGTTAAAGATGACACAACTTTAAATAATTGGCTGGGAATTGTCGGCTCTATTTTACCTGTAATCTTAATGGTTGCTTTCTTTTATTTCATTTTTAGGCAAGCAAGAGGAGCTCAGGAAAACATTTTTTCTTTCGGTAGAAGTGGAGCAAAGATTTTTAACAAAGATAAACCCGGAATTACTTTTGCTGACGTTGCAGGAGTAGATGAGGCAAAACAAGAGCTCTCAGAAATCGTAGACTTTCTTAAAAATCCGGGGAAATACAAAGCAATGGGAGCCCGTACACCAAAAGGAGTATTGATGGTAGGTCCTTCGGGAACAGGAAAAACCTTATTAGCCCGAGCAACAGCCGGAGAAGCAAAAGTTGCTTTCTTCTCTATGGCTGGATCAGAATTTATGGAAATGCTGGTTGGAATCGGAGCATCACGTGTTCGTGACCTTTTTAATAACGCCAAAAAAGCTCAGCCAGCAATCATCTTTATCGATGAAGTTGATGCAATTGGTAGGCAGCGTGGGGCAGGTTTGATGGGTGGACATGACGAGCGCGAACAGACTCTTAATCAAATTCTGGTTGAGATGGACGGATTTACTCCAAATGAACAGTTAGTTGTTATTGCGGCAACAAATAGGCCTGATGTTTTGGATCCTGCTCTTGTTAGGCCGGGAAGGTTTGATAGACGGGTAGTCTTGGAGTTGCCGGATGTAAATGGTCGTAAATCCATTTTGGCAATTCATGCACGAGGTAAACCATTTGAAAAAAATGTAGATTGGGATAGGATTTCCAGACGAACTGTAGGTTTTTCGGGTGCAGATTTAGAGAACATGTTAAATGAGGCAGCAATTCTAGCAGCACGTCTTGCTAAAAAGGCAATTGACATGTCAGATCTTGAAGAAGCAGCAACTAAGGTTAAACTTGGTCCTGAGAAAAAGAGATTGCAATCAGAGGAAGACAGAAGAATGACAGCCTATCATGAAGCAGGACATGCGCTTGTTTCCTGGCACATGCCCCACATGGATCCTTTGCACCGCATATCAATTATCAGCCGAGGGATGTCTTTGGGACACACTATGCTTGAGCCAGTTGAGCACGTTCATGAAACTAAAAGCTATTTATTGGAACAGATTGCCGTAATCCTTGGAGGAAGAGCAGCGGAAAACCTAATTTTTAAAGAAATGACAACCGGAGCAAGTGATGATATTGCTAAGGCAACAGACTTAGCAAGGACTATGGTAATTGAATTTGGCATGAGTGAACTTGGACCAATTAATTTATCTCCCGAAAGCAGCAGGAGAAATCCATATGAAACAATTCATATTTCACAAGATATGTCATCAAGAGTAGATAAAGAAGTGAAGAGACTAACAGATACCGGTTACAAAAATGCTCAAGTAATACTAAGTAAGCTAAAGAAAAAACTTGATTTATTAGCTCAAGAGCTTCTAAAAAGAGAGACAATCGAATCCGAAGAATTTGAAAAACTGATGGGCCCTCGCAAACCTGCACTTGCAAGAATCCCTGCTTAATTGCATAAGACCCCTATTCAAGATAAAATAAAAACGTGAAGAAATTATTACTCTTCTTATTGCTCTTCTTTCTAATTAAATCTCCTGTGTTTGCCCAAGGTGGAGAAGTAATTACTAATTTCAATGCTGACATTACTCCAAATAGAAACGGAGTGGTATCGATAATTGAAAGCATTACCTATGACTTTGGTAGCAATGATCGACATGGGATTTTTAGAGAGATACCTCTATCTGGAAATTCAAACACAATTGATATTAAAGTAGAAAAAGTCTTAAGAGATGAACTAAGTGAGCAGTATAGTGTTTCTTCTAATAAAGACATCTCTATAAAAATTGGAAATCCAAATAAAACCATAAACGGACTACATAAATACACAATTTTTTATAAAGTTGGAAATTCAATTACTCATTTCAAAGATCACGACGAGCTTTACTGGAATGTTACAGGGAATGGCTGGCCAGCGCCAATACAAACAGTAACGACAAAAATAAGCTTTAGTTCTCCAAGCGCAATTATTAAAATAGATTGTTTTACTGGATATTCAGGTAGTACGGAAAAATTGTGTCAGATTGAAGATGAAAACGGTGCAAAAATAATCAGTGCAAAAAATTTATCAACAGAGCAGGGATTGACCATAGTAATTGGCTTTGAACCAAACATTTTTCCTAAAACTCCGGTTTATGTTAACCCAAAAAAAGAAATGCCGACATACTTATTAGCGTTAATTTTTGGGGCAATTACTTTAGTATCTTTTTTGTACTATTTTCTTTTCCCAATTTTAATTTTACGTTGGTATTTAAGAAATCGTCGTAAGAGAAAATATGGACCTCCGGCTGTAAATTTTGATTTTCCAACCGATCAAGATGGAAAAAGAATGCTTCCGGCAGAAGCAGGAACAACCGACACTTCAGTTTTAGATAAAAATGATGTGATTGCAACGATTTTTGACTTGGCAATCAGAAAGTATTTAAAAATAGAAAATGATCCAAAAGACAAGAAAAAGTTTACTTTTAAAAAACTTAAAAATTTTACAAATGATTCTTCTTTAGCTCAATTTGAAAAAACCCTTTTAGGAAGACTTTTTGAAGTAGGAGATAGTATTTCGACAGATGATCTTTCTGATTTTTATATTACCTTTAGTAAACTGCAAGATGACATCTTTACTCTTCTTATTGGTAAAAAACTATACACTAAAAACCCCAAAAACCAACGAGCCGGATTAATCGCAGGAGGTATTGTTGCTTTGACAACTGCGAATGTTTTCCTTGGGTTTCTGTTGATTTACTTAGGCATAGTTCTAAACGGGAGGACAGAAGCAGGGGATAACGTAGATTGGAGAATAGATGGACTAAAGCTGTTTTTAAAAGGCATGAGCAGAAATTATAAGTGGCAAACAGAGCAGCTTGCCATTGTAGAAAAAATGATTCCTTATGCAATTGCGCTTGGATATATAGATAAGTTTATGGAAAGCATTAAAATTGCAATGCCTGATTATAAGCCAAGTTGGTATTCGGGGAATCAACCTTTTTATATTTCTTCTAGCAATATGTTCAGCTCCCTTAATAGTGGCTTTGTTACAACTTCGCCCTCAAGCGGATTTTCCGGAGGTTCCTCCGGTGGCGGCGGTGGAGGAGGTGGAGGCGGAAGTTGGTAATTTGGGTTGTTGACTTGGTTTTGATAATATGAAATTATGGATTTATGACTAAGAATAAACCTCAATTTTCCAAAAAAGAAGCAATAAAACAAGGGTATGAAACTGTTAGGAAAAACCTCCTTTTAATTTTAAAAATAATGGTAGTCCTCGCTTTTGTTTACACTATTCCTAATGCGCTTCAAAAAAGCGTAGCCGATAACGGAAATCTCTTTATAGTAATTGGAATTTTAATTTGGATTTTAAATATCATGGTTAACATGGGTTTAGTTAAAATTTCAATTAAATTTGCGCAAAAAGAAAAGGTTAGCTTAAGAGATCTTTTCTACACAAAATCAATTTTGACTTATGTAGTAGCTTCGTTTTTAACCGGTATTATTGTTTTTCTAGGATTTATTCTTTTAATAATCCCGGGAATTTATCTTGCCATAAGACTTCAATTCTCGACCTATTTAATTGTTGATAAAAAGATGGGAATCATGGATTCAATCAAAACCAGCTGGAGAATTACAAAAGGACATACTTGGAATTTGTTTCTGTTTGGGTTGCTTCTTTTGCTTCTAAATATCTTAGGAGCAATTGCTTTAGTAGTTGGCTTGATCATCACAATTCCAACAACCGGAATTGCCACGGCTTCTGTCTACAAGAAACTCAGTCAATAGAATTTATAGCTATTTTTACCCACGCTAGTGATATAATCACTTTATGGAAAAGATGATTTTGGTTGATGGTAACGCAATTCTTCACCGGGCGTTTCACGCTTTGCCTCCACTAACAAACAAAGAGGGAAAACTAACTAATGCCGTATACGGGTTTTTCTCGATGATTTTAAAAATAAAAGCAGATCTAAGACCGGACTACTTAGTTGTTTGCTTTGATAGACCAAAGCCGACTTTCAGACAAGAACTTTATGTTGGCTATCAAGCTCATCGTCCGACAATGGACAATGATTTAGTTCCTCAAATTGAAATGGTTCATGAGGGACTGGAAAAAGCAAACATACCAATATTTGAAGTAGACGGATATGAGGCAGATGATTTAATAGGCACAATATCTGTACAAACAGTCGAGGATAACAAGGAAGATATTCAGGTAATTATCTTATCGGGGGATAGAGATCTTCTTCAGCTTGTAAACCATAAAGTAAAAGTTCTTGCGCCAATTATCGGTATGACAAAAATGATCTTATTTGATAGCGATGTAGTTGAGGAGAAATATGGGTTAAGACCGGAACAGATCGTTGATTACAAAGCTTTAAGGGGAGATTCCTCGGATAATTATCCGGGAGTTGCCGGTGTTGGACAAAAAACAGCCAGTGGTTTGCTGCAAAAATATGGGAGCCTGGAAGCAGTTTATGATCATTTAGATGAGATTCCGCCTAAGCTTGCTGAAAAATTAGCAGAGGGAGCAGAAGCAGCAGGTCTTGCCAAAAAGCTAGCGCAAATAGTTCTTGATGCACCAATTCGCCTCGATCTAAAAAAAGCTGAGATTTCAAAATTAAATAAAAAAGGTCTGGCAGATTTTTTTAAAGAACATGGGTTTAAAAGTTTATTAGATAGACTGGAAAAAGGAGAAAGAGCGGAAGAAAAATTAAAAGAAGAAAAAAGAGTAGAGGTTAAGAAAGAGGAAGAAAAGAAAAACGAGCAATTGGGATTACTCTAAAATATTTTATGAAGATAGCAATTATTCATGATTATATAAAGGAATATGGTGGAGCAGAGAGAGTATTGGAAGCTCTTTGTGAGATTTATCCAGATGCACCAATTTACACTGCTTTTTGTGATAAAGGCTCAACTGCCTATGTACATTTTAAAAATAAGAAGATAAAGACTTCATGGTTTCAATATTTGCCATTTGCCCCAAAGCTTGCCAGTCCCTTGCGATTCTTAACTCCTTTGATCTGGGGAAGTTTTAATTTCTCAGAATATGACATTGTTATTTCATCAGCCAGTTGGTATATAACCAAAGGATTTGGAAATAATCAAAAAAAACCAATTGAAATTTGCTACTGTCACACTCCGCCGCGCTGGCTTTATGGGTATAGCACTTCGGTAAATTTTCAAAAATACTTACTTGTTAGAGCCTATGCCGCAATTGTTGGACATTTTCTAAGGCTTTATGATTTTGAGAGAGCTCAGAAAGTAAACTATTTTATTGCAAATTCAAAAGAGGTTGCCGGAAGAATTAAGAAATTTTACAGACGTGATTCTACTGTAATTCATCCACCGGTTTCATTGCCAAAGACCAAATTACAAGCTCCGAAGCACAAAGATTATTATTTTATTGTTTCAAGAATCGTTGGGGCAAAAGGTTTGGAAATGGCAGTGCAAGCATCGCTTAAAGGAAATTTTAAGCTGAAGATAGCTGGTTCTCCGGCAGGTTATTATTTTGAGCAAAATAAATTGTTAAAGCAGGCAGGAGGTAGGGTTGAATTCTTAGGACAGGTAACGGATGAGGAATTAGTAAGGTCGTATAAGGGAGCAAAGGGTTTCTTAGCTTTAGCAAAAGATGAAGATTTTGGAATAACTCCGGTTGAGGCAATGAGTTGCGGAACTCCTGTTGTAGCATTCAACGGGGGAGGATATAAGGAAACCGTGATTGATGGGAAAACAGGCATTTTATTTAATGATTATTCCACAAAAGGGTTGCTTTCAGCCATCGAAAAATTTGAAAAAACAAAAATCAATTCGCAAGATTGCGTAAAACAAGCCGAGAAGTTTTCCAAAGAACGTTTTAGAAAAGAAATTAAAGATTTTATTAGTTCAAAATTGGTTGAGAGTTAATATGCCGGAATTACCAGAGATAGAAACAATTAAGTTAGGTCTAAGAAAATATCTAATAGGACGTAAAATCAAAGGAATTGAAGTAACTGTCCCAAAATTATTTGCTGGCACAGCAGAGCAAATTGTTGGTGCAAAAATTATTAATTTAAAAAGAATTGGGAAGGGGTTAATTATTGAGCTGAATAATGATTTTGTTTTAGCAGTACATTTAAAAATGACCGGACAACTTGTATACCGAGATGAAAAAACTAAGAACTTAATTCTCTCCAAGAAGGTGGGAGGAGAGACACTTCCTTCCAGATATACGCACGTTATTTTATCCTTAGATAAGGGTGGCACTCTTTTTTACAATGATTTGCGGCAATTTGGGTGGATTAAGGTTTTAAAAAAAGAGGAAGTTATGCAAATGCCATTTTTTAAAGAGATGGGCCCTGAGCCTAAAGTCGGAGATGACTTAGTTGGGAAAGAGTTGACTTTAGAATATTTTAGAAAAGTTGTACAAGAAGGAAATTCACCAATAAAAATAATTCTAATGGATCAAAAAAGAATTGGCGGAATAGGCAATATTTATGCAAATGATGCTCTTTTTAAAGCAGGAATAGATCCAAGAAGAAAAGGAAAAACCTTAACAGAGGTAGATATAAAAAAACTTTATGATTCAATTTTTTATATCATCAAAAAAAGTTTGGAATATGGTGGATCCTCAGATGAAAATTTTGTAAATGCTTTAGGACAAGAAGGGAATTACCAGAACCACTCTTTGGTTTATGGAAAAAAGGGCAAGGATTGTCCAAAAGGGAATGGAAAGATTGAGAAGATTTTTCTTGGAGGACGCGGAACATTTTTTTGTCCCAACTGTCAGCACTGAGAATGTTCGCAGCGTGTTGTTTTATTTAGGCTATTGTGGTATGATTCTAATCTAGTACGAGTCGTGAATTTGTGCGGCAAATACTAGTTTTTTTATGACTAATCGACATCCAGATAAGGTAGTCATGTCCATCGGGGGGTCTTTAATTGTCCCCAACGGAGGAATTGATGTCGATTTCCTCTCAAACCTCAATTTATTTATCCGAGAACAACTGGCAGAAAACAAGAATCGCCAGTTTTTTTTAGTTACAGGGGGAGGAAAAATTTCCCGAACCTATATTGAAGCTGGCAGAAGCGTTATTGGAAATGAGCTTTCCGATGATGATTTAGATTGGCTTGCAATCCATTGCACACGTTTGAATGGTCATCTAGTGAGAACAATTCTTAGAGATATTGCTCATCCAGTAGTTATTGATGACTATAACGTAATTCGTAAAGTTACTGAGCCTGTTTTGGTTGGAGCAGGTTGGAAACCAGGTTGGTCTACAGACTATGATGCAGTAATGCTCTGCGAAGATTACGGAGCAAGAACCATTTTAAATTTAAGCAACATCAATCAAGTATATGACAGTGATCCTCGAAAGAATGAAAATGCAAAACCAATTGATAAAATTTCCTGGCCTGATTTTAGAAAACTAGTAGGAGATGGGGAAACATGGACGCCTGGTCTAAATGCTCCTTTTGATCCTGTTGCTGCTAAAAAAGCAGAGGCAATAGGTGCAAAAGTAGTAGTTTTAAATGGAAAAGATTTTCTTAATTTAAGAAAATACTGCCGTGGAGAAAAGTTTGTTGGAACTATAATTGAATAAACCGCTACTTTGTTAAACTGCTCCATTGACTGTTTATAATATAATAACAATCTAATGATTTTAAGACGTCTTTCTCTTCAGAATTTTAGAAGCTATAAAAAACAAACATTTGACTTAGATAAAGAAACTACTCTAATTGTGGGACCGAATACTTCAGGCAAGAGCAATTTCATAGAATCAATCTTTCTGCTTTCTACAGGAAAAAGTTTTAGAGCTGAAAAAGACGATCAGCTAATTGGATTTTCTGAAGACATAGCAAGAGTAAAAGGAATAGCGGAAAACATCAAGAAAGAGGAGACAGAGCTAGAAGTTGTTTTAACAAGAGGAGAGATTGAGGGGCAGAAAACACAATCTAAGAAATTTTTGGTTAATGGTGTACCAAGAAGAAGAAGTGATTTCGCCGGAAATCTCCCCGCCGTGCTATTTTCTCCTCAAGATTTAGATATCATTATTGAATCTCCCTCTTTAAGAAGAAGGTTTTTGGATAATGTTTTGGATCAAATAGACAAAGATTACAGAGTGGCATCCACAGCATACTCAAAAGCTTTAAGGCAAAGAAATGCACTTCTAGAGGTAGCAAGAGAAACAGGTACGAGAAACGAAAAACAATTTGAATACTGGAACCACTTAGTAATTGAAAACGGAGGAATTATTACTAAAAAAAGGCAAGAATTTTTAGATTACGTTAATAATGCAACAAAGGATATTTTTGATTTTGTAATAAATTACGATAAAAGCGTTATCTCACCAGCAAGATTAGAGCAATACTCAGAGGCAGAGATAGGAGCAGGGGTTACCTTAGTAGGTCCTCATAGAGATGATTTTAATATTTCGATGTTTGATGATGTTAACAACTCAACTCACGATGTGAAGCTATTTGGTTCTCGAGGGCAACAAAGATTGGCAATTTTACAACTCAAAATACTTGAGCTTTCATATTTTGAAGAAAAACTTGGAAAAAAACCAATACTTTTACTCGATGACATCTTTTCTGAACTTGACGAAGAGCATATTAATCTAATTTTGGAAAAAACAAATTTGACATCTAATTCAAGTACTAATCAACAGATAATTATCACCACAGCTCATCAAGAATTAATTCCAACTAAAATTGCAAATAAAATGAAGATTATTAATTTTAAAAAGTAGTAAAATATGAAAATGCAGGAATTTAATAAGCAGGAACTAAAAAGGTTATTTATTCCAAATCCGAGCTCACATAAAGGCCAAAACGGAAAGATGATGATAATCGGAGGCTCTAAGCTTTTTCATGCAGCTCCTTTATGGAGTCTTAAAATTGCCTCAAGGATTGTAGATATGGTTTTTTTCTCCTCAACTGAAGAGAATAATCAAATAGTTCAAAAAGAAAAAGAAGAATTCAGAGATGGAATCATAGTTCCCAGAAGCAAAATTTCAGAATATATTAACGAATCTGATTGTATTTTAATCGGTCCAGGACTACCTAGGAAAGACGGAGAAGAGGAAGGAGACGAAGATACAAAACATCTAACAGAAGATTTGCTTCAGAAATATCCAAATAAAAAATGGGTAATTGACGGAGGCAGTTTACAGACAATTAATCCTTCAAATATACCTGCGAAAGCAATACTAACTCCTCATTTAAAGGAATTTGAAATGTTATTTAAGATGTTACCAAACGAAAGAACTGTATATGAAATGGCCAAAAAGTTTCACTGCATAATCTTACTTAAAGGGCCGGTTGATATTGTTTCAGACGGAGAAAAATTGGTTCAAATTAAAGGAGGAAATGCTGGAATGACCAAGGGTGGAACAGGGGATGTTTTGGCCGGACTTGTCGCATCGTTATATTGCAAAAATGAGCCGTTTTTATCGGCAACTGCGGGATCATTTATCAATAAAAAAGCAGGAGACGAATTAATGGAGAAGGTCGGTTTATATTTCAATGCCTCGGATCTTGCCGACGAAATTCCAAAAGTAATGAAGAAGGTCTTGCTATAGATAGATAGTAATTTGCGAATCCGCAAGGCTACGGATTATTTCTTTTCTTTAACTTCGATCTGAAGCTTTTCTGCGAGTCTTGAAAGCTGGACAGTTACTATAACTGCAAGAAGAGTAATTATGACGGCATAGATTAGTAAGGAAATTAAACCACTTCCGCTTGGTAGCCATTTTTTAACATAACTATTAACAAATTCTTGAATTACGCTATTCCAGGCAAGGGCAGCCACTAACCCAAACCCACTGGTAGAAAGAGTAACCATTTGCTTGACTGCTTCTACGTGAAGCTTTGCTTCTTTTGCTGATTTTTTCTTTGCCATGTCAAAATTATAGCATATGTTGATTTTTATCGGGAAATATGCGTTAATAGAGTTCAAGTTTAATGTACCAGCCAAAATTTACTATTACTAATAAGATTCTAAAAAACATAGGCAACATTCAAGCCTGTAAGGAAGTTATAGATAATGCTCCGCTTTTACCATATTACGAAAAAGAATTTCGTAAAGACGCAATGGTAAGAACTGTTCATTATGGAACTCATATTGAAGGAAATGAGCTCAATCTTTCTCAAGCAGAGAGAGTATTGGAAGGTCAGGAAATCCCTGCCAGGGAACGGGATATTCAGGAAATAATAAATTACAGAAAAGTAATGGATTACATTGATAAATCTAAAATTTCAGATTCTCAGTCTTCGATACTGGAAGAGGATATAAGAGAAATACACAAATTAACTGTTCAGAAAATTTTAGAAGATGAAAAGTGTGGAGAATTCAGAAAAACTCAGGTAGTTGTTAAAAATAGCATCTCGGGAGAAGTTTCTTTTAGACCGCCAATGGCAGTTGCTGTTCCATTTCAAATAAAGGATTTAATTGCGTTTATAAATGAAACCACAGAACAAGATATTCATCCTGTATTGAAATCAGGATGTGTTCATTATGAATTAGTTAGGATCCATCCTTTTGTTGATGGAAACGGAAGAGTTGCCAGGGCTCTTTCAACCTTAATTCTTTTTAAAGAGGGATATGATATTAGAAAGTTCTTTTCCCTAGAAGAATATTTTGATAGCAATGCCCAGCAGTATTACGAGGCCTTACAAAGTGTTGAAAAAAGTAGTGGAGATTTAACCAGTTGGTTAGAATACTTCTCTCTTGGCCTTTCAATTGAGCTCTCAAAAATCAAAGACAAGGTTGAGAAAATATCAATAGATGCAAACGTTAAGGAAAAACTTGGAGGACAGCCTTTACTTCTTTCAGATAGACAGCTTAAGATAATTGAATATATTCAAAAGACAGGTTTTTTACAAAATAAAGCTTTTCCACAGCTTTTCCCAATGGTCTCTGAAGATACAATTTTGAATGAAATCAAGACTTTATTAACTGCAGGAATTATTAAAAAACAAGGTGTAACAAAAGGCGCCAAATACATAATGAAATAAAATGTTGTTTAAAGACTTAGCAAATTATCTTCAAAAACTAGAAGAAACTTCATCAAGACTTATCCTTATAGATATCCTTGCTGATTTACTTTCTCAAGCTGAGTCGGCAGATGAGCTCGAAGAGCTTGTTTACTTAACCCAAGGAAGAATTGCTCCTTTTTTTGAAGCTACCGAAATTGGCATGGCAGAGAAAAACGTTGCCCAGTCAGTTTCCATGGCTTATGGGATGGACAGAAAAGAAGTTTTGGATCTTTACCAAAAACTTGGAGATATGGGTAAGGCGGTAGAAGAACTTTCAACTTCTGATAAAAAAAACACTAAACCTTCTCTTTTTGATTCAACAGATAAGAAAACGGGAGAAGTTAAAGTTAAAGACGTTTTTAGAATCTTAGTGGAAATTGCTAAAACAGGAGGGGAAGGATCAGTTGAAAAAAAACAAATTCTTCTATCTGACTTACTCAAGAAAATGGATCCACTGTCGGCAAAATATCTGGTGCGAATTCCACTTGGTAATTTGCGTCTCGGAATAGGAGATCCGACAATTTTAGACGGGTTGGCAAAGGCATTTTTAGGAGACAAAAGCAGAAGAAGCCTTTTGGAGGGAGCATATAACCGAACGTCAGATCTTGGTTTAATTGCTAGGGTTTTAAAGATTAAAGGAATTCAGGCAGTTGAAAACTTGGACATTCAGATTGGTAAGCCAATAAGAGCAGAGCTGTGTGAAAGACTTCCTAGTCCCCAAAAAGTAATTGAAAAATTAAAAACAGTAGATGTTCAATATAAATATGATGGCTTTAGAGTTCAGGTTCATAAAGATAATGACAAGGTTTATATGTTTTCCAGAAATCTGGAAAACATGACCCACATGTTTCCTGAGCTTATTTCAGCTACTCTTAAGCAGGTTAAAGCAAAGTCAGTAATTTTAGACACAGAAGCTTTGGCGTATCATCCTTTGTCCGAAGAATTTTTACCTTTCCAAGAGACCACTAAAAGACGCAGAAAACACGGAATAGACGAGATGGTACTTAAATTACCCTTAAAAGCTTTTGTTTTTGACATTTTATATAAAGATGGGAAGTCGTTAATTGACAAGCCTTTAACCGAAAGATTAGAAATTTTAAGACAAACAGTAACGGAAGATGATGTTTTAATTCCAACCAAAAACGAAGTCGTTTCAGATGAGAAAAGATTGCAGGTTCTTCTGGACGATTCTATTTCAAAGGGACTTGAGGGACTGGTTGTAAAAAGATTAGAAAGTAAATATGAAGCCGGAGGAAGAAATTTCAATTGGGTTAAATTGAAACGACATTCCGCAGGAGAGTTGCAAGATACGATTGATTGCGTCATTCTAGGATATATTTCAGGAAAAGGAAAAAGGACGGAGTTTGGAGCAGGAGCATTATTAGTTGGAGTATATGACGATATAAAAGATGAATTTGTAACCGTTTCCCGAATAGGAACAGGACTCTCTGATGAAGAATGGCGAGAAATTCATAAAAGAGCCGATAAAATTAAGCTGGATCACAAGCCGGCTAGGGTTAATGCCGTCATTTTTCCTTCTGTTTGGATTGAACCAAAAATTGTAATAGAGGTTTTAGCTGACGAGATTACCCGAAGCCCGGTTCATACCGCCGGTAAATCTTCAGACCAACCTGGTTATGCCTTAAGGTTTCCGCGTTTGGTAACTTTTCGGGGTGATGATAAAAAAGCCGAGGATGCAACAACAGTTTCAGAACTGATAAAAATGTACAAAGAACAAGGGAAGAAATGAGATATATCGCAGATCTACATCTTCATTCAAAATACTCAAGAGCAGTAAGTCCTCAGATGACACTTCCCATAATGAATGAGTGGGCAAAGAAAAAAGGCCTTCAAATTATTGCTACCAGTGATTTTACACATCCTATGTGGTTTAGGCACATTCAGGATCAATTAGAGGAATCTGAGCCAGGACTTTTTAAAATAAGAAATACAGAAGATGAAACCAGGTTTTTATTATCAGTTGAGATATCCAGCATCTATTCGCAAAACGGAAGAACCAGAAGAATCCATAGTCTTGTTTGGGCTCCTAGCTTAGAAACGGTTGAGAAGATAAACAAAGAACTTTTAAAAAGAGGATGTAATCTTGGATCTGATGGTCGACCAATCATCGGTCTTTCCGCTCAACATCTCTTGGAACTTATTTTATCAATTGATAATACAGCTCTTGTTATTCCTGCTCATGTTTGGACTCCTTGGTTCGCATTATATGGCTCAATGAGTGGATTTGATTCATTGGAAGAGGCTTTTGGACCATATTCAAAGCACATTTTTGCCGTAGAAACCGGTCTTTCAAGTGATCCGGAAATGAATTGGAAAATTAAAGAGCTTGATAAAAGATCAATAGTTTCTTTTTCCGATGCTCACTCTATGGCCAAAATGGGTAGGGAGGCAACTGCTTTTGAACTTGAAAAACTTTCTTTTCAAAACATTAGAAGAGCTATTGTTGGACCAAATATTAAGCCCAATTGGCAAAGCCTTCCGGATAAAATTGCTTATACAATAGAATTTTATCCAGAAGAAGGGAAATATCACTTTACCGGACATAGGAATTGCGGAGTTTCCCACAGCCCTGAGGATACTAAAAAATATGGAGACATTTGTCCGGTATGTAAAAAAGGTTTAACTGTGGGAGTGATGCATAGGGTTGAAGATTTAGCTATTCAAGAAGCCAAGGTTTCTATCCAAAACGACGATAAAGGTATTAAGTGGATACATGACAAAACAGGAAATCATCCTCCTTATATAAAACTGGTTCCTTTAAATGAGATAGTGGCTGAGAGTATATCTTCGACAGTATCAAGCCAAAAGGTAAAGGATATATATAATGCATTATGCTTTAGTCTTGGGCCTGAGATTGATATTTTACTCAATAAATCTATTGAGAAGATCGCAAAAGATGCTCGTTTAACAGGACTAGGACAAGAGGGAGGAGACCGTCTTGCGGAAGGAATATCTAAAGTTAGATCGGGAGACATTGTAATCAAACCTGGTTTTGATGGAGAGTATGGGATTGTAAAAATTTGGGATGAATCAAATTCTGAAACAGAAGAAGATGCACGAAATAAGGCAAAAAATCAACTGGGTATTGACTTTTAATTCCAGGTTGAATAAGATCAACTTGGATTGATCCTCCTGAAAGGGGGTGATAAAAATGGCACAGAATAATACTGCTAACTCTTTAATTCTTTCATTTGAGAAAGCTTATGAGAAACTTCCTCCGTTGCCAACAGGCGTTAAAGATTTTCTAGTAATGGTTGCTCCATGGTTTGCATTAGTCTTTGGAGTAATTGGCGTACTTGGTTCTCTATCTGCCTTTGGTCTTTCGACCGTTTTGTCACCTTTGGTGGCACTTGGTGGTGGAGTTGGAGTAGCAACCAGCTTAATGGTAGTATCTCTTATCGGCTTAGTAGAGAGCGTAATGATGTTAGTTGCGTTCCCAAGTCTAATGAAGAGAAAAACCTTTGGTTGGAGTATGCTTTTTTGGTCTGAGGTTTTAGCCGTTATTTCATCGGTTATATCCTTCTCAGTCGTAGGAGTTGTACTTACTCTTGTTTGGTTTTATTTTATATTTCAGGTTAAGTCTTACTATAAATAGGATAAATCTAGAAAGAGCTGTTCTACCGATTTTCGTTAGAGTGGCTCTTTTTGTGTTTAAGCTATAATAGAAGCATGTTTGACAATAGAGAAGACGCTGCGCATAAATTAATTTTAAAACTCCCCAAGGCTTATGAAAATAAAAAGACAGTTGTAATTGCTTTGCCTAAAGGTGCTGCTGTAATGGGTAAAGTTATTGCCAATTACTTGGGTGTCCCACTTGATATTATTGTTCTGAAAAAAATGGGGGCTCCTTTTAATCCTGAGCTTGCAATAGGGGTAGTAGGGCCTAAAAAGACAGTTGTTTGGAATCAAGAAATAATAAAAAAACTTGGCCTGACTTCTTTAGAAAAAGAGAAGATTAAAAGAGAAAAAGAAGAGCAAAGAGAACATCTTGAGACAATTTTACGAAGCGGTAAAAAAAAGTTAAATCTAAAAAATAAAACTATCTATTTAGTTGATGATGGAGTAGCAACAGGAGCAACTGTTATGGCGGCTAGGAAATATTTGTTAAAAGAAAGTGTTGATAAGATTATCTTGATTACGCCTGTTATTGCGAAAGACACCTTTAAAAGAATTAATAAATATTTTAATAAAATTATTGCTCTTCGTAAGCCCGATGTATTTTTCGCAGTTGGACAATTTTATAGGGTATTTCCTCAAGTAGAAAACCGAGAAGTCGTAAGTCTTATTAAATAGACATTATTACTTTTTTCTTACTCTTAACTGGAAAAATCATTGTATAATAGGGTCATAGTAATCATCGCAATATGAAGTTAATAGTGGGGTTAGGTAATCCTGGAGAGAAATACGAAAAAACAAGACACAATATTGGGTTTAATGTTCTAGATAAGTTCGTAAGAGACTTTGGAAGGTTAAAGTGGGAAGAAAAGACTAAATTTAAGGGTGAAATTGCTCAAATAGAATGGCAAAAAGTAAAAAATTCCAAATCAGAAATAAACCTGGAGAAAGTTATATTACTTAAACCAAAAACCTACATGAACAACTCCGGTCTCTCAGTCTCTATCGCAGTAAATTTTTATAAAATAAAACCGGAGGACGTTTGGATTATTCATGATGATTTGGATATTCCTTTAGGAGCTTTGAAAATTAGATTTGGAGGAGCATCAGCAGGACACAGAGGAACAGAATCAATTATAAATACCTTAGGTACAGATAAATTTTGGAGATTTAGATTGGGAATTGGACATCCAATGAAAAATCAAAAATCAAACATGAGAAATGTTGATGGCTATGTGCTGGGAGGATTTGGTCATGGGGAAATGGGTAAATCAAGAGAGTTGATTAAAAGATGTGTTCAGGCAATAGAATCTGCTCTTGAGAACGGCATGGATGTTGCTATGAACAGATTTAATTCCAAATAACATGAAATCGATAAAGCAAGTTTTAGACAAATTTAACCCCACAACAGATAAATATATCTCCCGAGAATTTCAGTCCTATGGCATTCACCTCGCAGATGTTTTAGATGATTACAGCCATCGAAGCTTATATATCAAGCTGGCAAAAACCACTCACCGTTCTATCTTAGAGAAAGCGCTTGCCTTTTGCGTAGACAGCAATGCTAAAAACAAAGGAGCACTCTTTATGTGGAAATTAAAAGAATTAAAAACTGCATTAAAAGCCACTAAATGAAAAACGGAAAAATTTTCTCTATTCTAATTGTTGTCCTTTCGATTGGATTAACCGTTTCTCTTTTTCTCTTTCCGGATATTTTTAAAGACCATAAAAACTGGGGGATAATAGGAATCTTTATAACAAATTTTATTTCCGGACTTTCTTTTTTTCCGGCTCCATCATTTATAACAGCGGTTGTAGGGGGTTCAATTTATCCTCCAATCCTAGTTGGGCTTGCTGCTTCACTAGGTGCAACTTTGGGAGATATGCTTTATCTGATTCTTGGTATTTCCGGTCGAAAAATTGCCAAGAAAAAACTGGAAAAAAGTAAATGGTTTAGTTTAATTGAAAAAAACTTTCAAAAATATGGAGGATGGATTTTATTTGCAGGAGCTTTTATACCAAATCCAATTTTTGATTCTTTCGGACTAATAGCAGGAATTTTTAATTTTTCAATTTTGCGGTTTTTTGCCATTATTATGGCAGGAAGATTTTTGAGATATTTTGTTTTGGCTCAAATTGGAGCTAGATTTTATTAATATGTTGTGTCATCTCGTAATATCAGGATTTGTGCAAGGAGTAGGTTATCGACAATTTGTAAAAAAAACTGCTTTAAGTCTTGGGTTGAAGGGTTGGGTTAAGAATATTGATCAGGGTAGAGTTGAAACACTTTTCTCCGGACAAAAAGAAGTGATAGAAAGAGCAATAAACGCCTGTCGCAAAGGGCCTTTTTTGGCGAATGTTAAAGATATAAAGATTGAGTGGGAAAATAAAGAAATGAATTTTAATAGCTTTGAAATTTCAGTATAATAGAAATACAATTTTAAATAATGTTACTTAACATCATACTTGCAACATTTTTGGCATCAATAGTTTCTTTGTTGTTAGTTTCCATATTGCTTTTGCATAAAGATCTAATAAAGAGTATCTCCTTTCCTTTGGTCGCTTTTGCAGCAGGAACACTTCTTGCAATAGGATTTTTGGAAACAATGAGAGAGGCAGTTGAGCTTGGGGGAGAACAAGTTTATTTATGGGTTACCCTTTCCATTGCCGGATTTTTCATTCTTGAAAGAGTGTTTCTTTTTTTACATCACCATGAACACGAGGAAAAAGAAGAAGAGAAAGAACATCTTAAAATGCCAACTTCTTTTTTGCTTTTCGGAGACGGACTGCATAATTTTTTAGACGGAATCTCTATTGCCGCAGCTTTTTTAGTCAATTTTCAGCTTGGAATTGTTACAACGATTGCAGTTTTTGTGCATGAGATTCCTCATGAATTAGCAGATTTTAGTATTTTAGTTCACAAGGGTTGGGAAAAGAAGAAAGTGATATTTCTGAATTTGTTATCAGGAATAACGGCTTTAGTAGGAGCAGTACTTGCTTACTATCTTGGTAATTCGTTTCATGACATTGTCCCATTCTTACTTGCCGTGACAACGGGAAACTTTATTTATCTGGCAGCCACGGATTTACTACCGGAAATTCATCATAAAGCAAACAAAGATTTGGCAATAAGTTATTCAGTATTTTTCGTCTTAGGAATTTTACTTATATATATATTGGTAAAGCTTTTGGGGTAGAGAAGAGCTATTTTAAAGCTGCGTCCGCAACGCTTTGCATGTCTTTCCAGCTATATGCGCCTGCAAAGTTAGTGCTGTTAATGAAGAATCCTGGAGTTCCGTTTACTCCCATGCTCGCAGCCAGTTTTTGGTTATTAGCTATATAGCTGTCATATTTTCCACCATCGAGACATGATTTTAAAGCCGAGGAATCAAGTGTGCCTGATAGAAAATCAGACAACTTGCCTGAAGCTGATTTATCATTTTTCACCTCGTTGTTTATTAGGTTATATCCTTCGTTTGTGTTCAGCTTGTCGTGTGCATCCCAGAATTTGTCCTGATCGTTAGCGCAAAACAACGCTTTCATTGCCATTTCACCATTTCCATGACCATTTTGATAAATAAAGGCAAAAGAAGCTTGTCCTGATTCAACTAATTTTCTCATTTCCTGAACAGGGGAAATGTAAGTTCCTCCATCTGATACCAAGGTGAATTGAGCACCCATTTGCTTATTTAGCTCAGGATTTTTGCCTGCTGCAGCTTGGCAAAAAGGACAGGATGGATCTGCAACCTCTACAAGAAGTAGTTTTTTGTTTGCATCTCCAAATTTAATTACCTCTTTGTTGTCAAAGACTTTTTTAATTGTGGCTAATTCTACTTTTGGAGCCTGTTGTGCTGCCTGTTGTTGTGCCGCAGCGGTTGTTGTTGGTTCAGGTCCGGTTGTTTTTCCTCCCTTTTCGAGGTAAGAAACCTTTGTTGTAAGTGATCCCAGAAAGAAAGCAGCTACTAATAGAAGAATGTAAAGAATCGGGCCATAGTTTTTGTTTAGCGGAAGAGAGAATCTTTCTATCGAAGAACTTGAGGATTTTTTCCCAAGGCTTGTGGATTTCTTAGGGGTTGTCTTTTTTGGCATAGGATTTATTCTATAGTTTTTTTTTCTTTTGTCAACACGCAAGTCCTAGCACGCGGGTTTACTTAAGAAAAGGTAATTTAGAAAATAAGAATTAGGAAGGAGAGAGCGGTAAGTGCTATAACTGTAAGAATTGATAAGCCGATATTTAGATCAAGAACGTTTACAACTCTGGGGTGAAGATTAATTCCCAAATCTTCTTTTGCGCGCTTTGTCTCTTTTTTATATAGAACATTGTATACGCCGATAAAAATACTGGAGAAGAGAAGGAAAAATTGAAAGAGTACTAATGCGATTTTCATCTTAATTCACCTCCGATCCGTTGATTTGGAAATATTTCCTTTATCATGCCAAAGTTTTTCTTGTTTTTTAGTCTATACCACAAAGTGTCGGAGTCCTCTTTTACTACCGAAGCAAAAGCATGTCCGAGGATATGCCCGATTTCATTGGGATTTTCAATGCTTTTTATGGTAAAAACTTCTTGATGAGTTGGTCTGTCAAAAGAAACAATGATGTCCCCATTGTTAAATAATTCATTGACAATTCCATTAATTTTAACATCAATTTCGGTACATCTTACCTGATCAAGAAGCACGTCACAAAGAGAATGAGAGAACATGGGAGAATAACAGACCTCAAGAATTTTACGGTTAGTAATTACATACAAATGGAAATACCAGTCAACTATAGATTTGGCCACTAAAGATGAGGCCAGTAAGAAGATTGCAGCAATTGAAGAAACAAAGACAGTCGGGGTGAAAAGGGTTAATATGAAAATGTAAAAAGAGGAAAAAACAAAGAGTAAGCTAATTGAAATAATCGTAAAAAGTGGAGTTGCCAACGTTAGCCAATGTTGTCTTTTAGCAACGAGAACTCTTTCATCCGGCAGGTTAAGTATTTTTTCGAGAAAAACTTCTTTTTTTTGCACCATAG
>JAMCTK010000017.1 GCA_023381035.1 Patescibacteria group bacterium | reverse complement strand
TTAATAGAGCATTTTTTAGGAAAGATTGCGTTTTATGCAATGTTTATACTAGCGTTTCTTACAGACTTGTTATTGTTTCTTTCCTTAAGAAGAGATCTTAAAGATAATTTTTCCCTGCAAATTTTTATTCTGCCTTTTTTCTTTAGCTTGGCCTTTGGACTTTTTTATCTTTTGGCTCCGGGCAGGCTTTTAACCAGACTTGTAATGACATCCTTATATTTCATAGGACTTTATTCCTTATTCTTAAGTGAAAATATTTTTACCGTGTCATCGATGAGGACGATTGCTCTTTTATCTGGCGCTAGAACAGTTGCTTTCACAATTACACTTATATCTTTTTTCTTTTTATCCAACGTAGTTTTTTCTCTTCACTTAAACGTGATAGTAACACTTGTTTTAATCTTTGCTTTTACATTTCCGCTTATTCTGCAATCATTATGGATGCATACTCTAGAGAAGAAGCTATCCTCTGAGATAAGCTGGGTTTTATTTCTAACGGCATGTTTATTTGAGCTATCGGTTCTTCTTTGGTTTTGGCCAAGTACACCAACACTAATTGCGTTATTTCTAACAGGAGTTTTTTACACAATAGTCGGACTCTCTCAAGTGTGGTTTGATAAGAGGCTCTTCAAGGCGGTTATTTGGGAATATGTTTTAGTTTCAATAATTGTATTTACAGTACTTGTTATTTATACTCCTTGGTCGTAAAAAAATATTTTCTTCGGGATGGAGTGGAGAAGAGGGAAGAGGATTAAAATAAGGAAGAACGAAATGATGATATACTTTGATATAGTAATTAGTAAATAATTATAGGCCTATAATTAAATGAAAATATTATTGTTGATAAGTGTTTTCACGTCGATTTAATGATTATTTTCACGGACTACAAGACAACTTTGTCCCCGTCGGGAATAGTGGGGCTCATTTGCAGAGCTTAGATAATCGCTAGAAAAAAATACGAATCCCTCTTCGTCTCTTCTCGTTTGCCTCCATTCTATCATGAGCATGTTTGTATCATTCATCGGCAGAGTCTGCTAATAGCGTACTTACTGTCGCGGGGAGGAGTTGCAGGTCTTCTAAAAATAAAAGCGTTATATAAAGAGAAGCAAATGCTTTCTATATATTGTTTATTATTATTATAATTTGACATTCCTCATGATCGCCTGTTTATAGACGCTAGGAAGCTGTGTGATATAACGTCGCACAATAATACTTTTACGACGCCACTCAGGCACGGTTCCGGGGAGAAGTGGTTAAAATACCTGTTTAATTTTCTCTTAATTATAAAAAATACATTGTGTTCTTATTGCCAGGTTCTTATATTCTCTTTTCCTTGATTAAGGTCATTTTTCTGTGCTGTTCCCTACTATAGGTTTTGTATATATTTTTTTATTGAGGCTAATTGAAGCTAAATTTTTAATAAAATTTGACTTCCCCGAAGCTAAATAACTTTATTTGACAATTTAACCAGTTTTGAGCTAAAGTTATTTCTGCATTATGATGCATGTCTTATTTCTGTTTTCCGCGTTTACTTTAGTTTTCTCAATTCAAAGCAGATTGGCACCAATTCAGGAAATTGTTTTTCTAAGTTCAAAACCTCCTAATGGAATTGTGGAAACACCAAAGGCAAAATATTCATCAAAAAAGAATAATAAGATAAGCAAAGCTTTGATAAACGGTCAAGTGAGTCAGGCGCAAGTACCTGAGGAGTTCTTGGTAAAGCTTACCGTAACACCACCAGTGGTTTCTGATGCAGAAGTAGCTGGAGCAAGTAGTAATGATTCTTGGGGCAAAGCAAAACAAATAAGCGAGCATACTTGGACAATGAATGTTGGCCAAGATGAAAAGATGGCTTCATCAAGAGAAGTTTTTGATGCTTTAAATAAATATAGACAGGTAAAAGGAAAATCTACTTTAGGTTGGGATCAATCGTTGGCAGATTATTCTCAAGTAAGAGCCGAAAAATTTAGTAACGATAAAAAGCTTGATGAGCATGCTGGATTTTCTGCTTACTTTACTGAGGACAAGATGAGAGAAATGGGCTTAAGAGGAGTTGGAGAAAATTCATCAATAGGTTATGTTTTAGGTGGTACTCATTTAATTGAATGGGTATTTGCGGGAGATGCTCCGCATGATGATAACCAGTTAAATTCTTCCTGGAATGTTGTTGGAGTCGGCATTTCAGGAAATGCAGTTAATCTAATTTTTGCCACTAAATAACTTGTAGTATTTACGATTAGTTAAGAAATATTTAGCCTATAGATCCTATTGGCTTGCAGAATTTAATGGACTTGTGCTGAAACTGACTTTGTTCATTTCTTCAGGATTTACTATTCTAGGAGCTTGGTTCAGTTTTGGAATTTCTCCATGATATTTTCCATTACTGTCTTTTTCTACAAAACCACTTTCATGGGTTTCGTCTGCGTCTGTAGCAACTAAGCCTTGTTCCTTGGTGTGGTCGTAATTTAAATATATGTTAATGGTTGTTCCATTTGTTAGTTTGGCTTTTGCTCCAAAATATCTACTTTTTACACCTAGTCCCACTGTGCCTTCGAACAATTTTGCGTTTTCAACAATTAATGTTTTTGCTTCTTGGTCAAAAGGAACACTTTCGATTTCTTCTATTTGCGAAGAATCAATTTTATTATAATTTTCATGTTCGTTGCCATTATAGGTAGAAGATCGGATATTTATTTCAGTTAAATCAAAAGATGTTTTGCCAGGAATAAACATATCTGGAATATCTTCTGGACTTTTGGTTTCTGACTTTATTGTTGAGTTACCTGGCTCTATGCCGGAAGCAGCGATTGGTCTTTGGGAAAATTCCTGTTCTGCGCTTTTACCATCAAGGGCTCCTTTTGCAACCGTTCCTAATCCAGCAGCAGTTGCTATTATTCCTATTCCGGCAGTAAGTTTCCCAAAAGTTGTATCTATAAATCTTCTTCCAATCTGTCTTTGCGGTTCGGATGTCTTTCGTGAACGCACTTCTGCGGCAACTTCTCTTTTGGTTAACTGTATTCCCGTATCAATGTCGTAAACATTTGAATTTGAACTTCTTCTTTCGGAAACACTTTTGGATGATGGTATCTTTGGTCCTTCAGACATAAGTAGTTCCTAGTATGCGATTCTAGCCTTAATTTGTCAAGTTATTTGTAAAATTTATCGACAATTAATTTTTGTAAATCAGCGTTTTGGCCGTCATACCCAAGAGCCCAAATACCAACGCCTTTTAATTTTTGCTTGTTTATTAAATCGTATTTAATTCCCA
>JAMCTK010000016.1 GCA_023381035.1 Patescibacteria group bacterium | reverse complement strand
CTTCTTCTTTAGAAGTATCTGTTGCCATTATCAAGCGATCAACCTGATCCTTTTCTAAGAACTTTAATGATCTGCTTTCTGTTTTTGGCAAATCAATCTTGGAAGGTTCAAGAGTTTTATAATCGTTCTTTATTAAAAAACGCAAAAAAGATCGAAGTGCGATAACATAATAATTCTGAGTAACTTTTTTCAAGGTTAACCCATGAATGTCTTCTCGGTTTGCTAAAAAAACTCTATATTTTCTAATTATCTGTAAATCCAAATCTTCTAAGCTTTTATGAGGCAGAGTAGAGGAAAACCATTTCTCAAAGACTTCAAGATAATGCTTGTAATCACGAACGGTAAGTTTAGAACAATTTTTTTCTATCTCTAAATATTCTAAAAATTGATCTATCAATTCGGGCAATGTTCCTTTCATAAGAGAATCATAACATATTTTATTTTGCGACGCGACAGATCTTGACAAAAACCTATAGTGTGATAAAATACGGAACACATGAATATTAATGAGGTTGAACGAAAACCACAAAATAAAAGCAATTTGTGGAATGCTCAAATTTCAAGAAGATCTCTTCTTAAAGCTGTCGGGTTTGGAGCCGGAGTTTTATTTGTGGGAGAAATCACGGGATGCGATAGAGTGCAATCAATTGGACATCCAGAAGATCTAGCGGAAAAAATCGGTGATCTATTAAATAAAGATAGAATTCCTGAATTATTCCGTTATTCAAGGGTTGCATTCATTAGGGAATCAGAAAACGGGACAGAGCTAAAAATTAGAAAAGCATCGATTGTGGGAATCACAACAGACCAAGAAAAAGCTGTCCTAATAGATTGGAAAGAGATAGAAAGCATTCAATCCGATAAAAAAAGCAAACCTGTAGGAATTGAAAAAGAATTTACTCTAGAAAACGTCGAGTTCGTGGACGGCTTTGATGTGGATGAAGGAGAATCTACAGGAGGAAAATGGGCTCAGGTAATCGTTAACCGAAAAGATGGAAAACAAGTATGGGGCTACATAAGTGTAAGTAAATTTACAAAAGAAACTGTGATATTAGATCCTAGCGGACACATAGTTAAGAAAAGTAAGTAATACTAATTCCTCAGAGCATATATTTCCTTGACAATAAAAGCCAAAAATCCGCATACTAAATACATGCGGGAAGAATACATTAGAATAATCAAGGAATACATAAAGCTGAAACCGGAATACAAACTAACACTTGAAGAAATAAGAACAAATATTCTCACCGTTGGAGCAACAGAAGAAGAGCTAAACGCAGCAATTAAACAGCTCACAGGACTTCCTTTTACCACTCACCTTATGGCAGACAAAAGCAAAAAACACTCAAAACCAGCAAGGCTTAAAAAGTTTAATTTAAAAAGAACAATCGGAGCATTCTCCATACTTGTCTTAAGTGTTTTTACCATATATTCTTTTTCAAATTTCCCAAAAACTCAGAAAGCAGAAGATAATAAGACTTCTGTGTTAGGCAAGAAAACTGAGCTGAAGAAACTGATTCCTGTTGTTTTTGCCAATACAAAACCCATAGACGCAGAAAAAGTCTTTTCCTATCCAAAGTCAGGAACACAAGCCGTTGTGTCCGATAAGCCGCAAAAAGAAGTATTTGGTTTTTTTCCGTATTGGATGCTTGATAAATCAAGTGAAATAGATCTGGAATACTTAACTTCAATTAGTATTTTTGGAATAGAAATTAACAGCAAGGGCGGGATAGTAACAGCAGATGAAAATGGACAACTTGATGGCGGATGGAGCATGTGGAATGATCCACGCATAGACGGACTTATTAGAAGAGCAAAAGATAATAACTTAAAGGTTTATATTACCTTAAAATCCCTAAATAACGACGCTATTCAGGATCTTATACGGTCTCCGCAAGCCCAGAAGGCATTTATTTCTAATGCCATATATTTGGTAAATTCTAAAAATTTAGACGGAATTAATCTGGACTTTGAATTTGTTGGAATAGCACCTGCAGATATAAAAACGGGCTTTGTCAGATTAACAACAAATTTAAACGCCGAGCTTAAACGTCAAGCGCCACACACAACCTTGACTGTTTGCACATATATCCACTCTGCATCAACTGATACTTTTTTCGATATACCTCTTCTTGCACAAGTTTCTGATGCTTTTGTTGTAATGGGCTATGACATGAGTCTTCCTTTCGGACCTGCAGGACCAATTGCAGCAATGGGTGGCAAAGTTAATGTTGAGAGCTATTTACGTGATTATCTGGAAAATGTCTCTGCGGATAAAATAATCCTAGCTGTTCCATATTATGGTTACGATTGGGCAAAAACAAATAATTCTCAAACCGAAATGCTTTCGTATGCACAGATTGCAGAAGAGAGTAGAAAATATCAGATCCAATGGGATAGCATTACGCAAACTCCATCCTACACTTACACAGCGGGCTCTGTTTTACACGAAGTCCATTTTGACAATATTAGATCTTTGGGAATTAAATACGATTTAATAAACAAGCAAAAATTAAAAGGCGTTGGTATTTGGGCTCTTGGGTATGACGGCCAAAACGCTGATTTACAAAAATTAATTGTCGATAAATTTTACAAATAACTTGA
>JAMCTK010000015.1 GCA_023381035.1 Patescibacteria group bacterium | reverse complement strand
CATCATTTAAAAAAACGGAGTGTGAAAACAGGGTTTTCTACTTCGTTAAAATTAAAACCAGTACCCATACCTTGTTGATGATATTCACCTATAACTTTTTTTACGAGATTTAAATCTCCTCTAAGATTAACTGGGGGAACGCTACATGCTGAAAGTGGCCTTTCAAAATGTCTCCCTGCGTTGGTCATGATAGGCGTGCTAAAAACAATTTCTCTACCAATTAAGGCACTTCCCAGTCTGTCTTGAAGAGTTCGTTGTTGTTTTAAAGGAGTTGAGAAAGAATCCTCTACTGAGACTAATGCCTCTACGACCCTATTTACCATATCATCGGGAGTTTCCCTGTCTCCAATTATTCTACCTTTTCTCATAACAGATTCCTCAAAAGAACTCACTTTGAATCCTGAACGATGGGTGCTTGGTTTGATTAATTCTCTCATGCGATATTGATGGCGCCATGGCGCAATTAATATTATTGTACATATCTCTTTATCTAAAATCAAGATACCTATTTTTTGTAAAAAATAACGATAAGGGGCTATTTTATGTGACCTAAAATTACAAGATTAGAAGATTTATCAGGCTAAATCACTATTCATATGACATTTCTTGAAATGCTATACAAATAGGGTACCGCACATATTCAAGATAAATCTAATTTAACCTAAATCATTCTTCATCTGCTCAAACTCCCTTTTATTGATTTCGCCTTTAGCATAACGTTCTTTAAGAATGTCTGAAGGAGTTTTATTATTTCTATCTTGTCCCGACCGAAGTAAATAGCGAATAAGAGCTATGACTCCAAGTATAAGTAACCCCCAAAACAAAATCATGGTAAGCCAAGCTGCAACCCCAAATCCGCCCCAGCTACCCATCATATTATTCCAACTACCATATCCCATCATAGGATTCCCACCTCCCCCCATCATCCGCCACATCATTGGTAATCCGTATCCCGAAGGAAACGAAGCATTGGTGTCACAGCCACTTGATCTTTTACCAAGCGATATGTGCATTTGCTCCTCTCGGTTTTGACCCATCATATTCTGCATCATTTGGTTCATGGCGGCATGTCTTTCGATGTTACCGACAGATTGACCCATGAAGTATTCACCCAACGCTTCAAAGTCGTCATCTTTCAAACTCTCACAAGTTACTTGTTTTGATTGCAGTTGTTCCCATATTTGTTTTCCCTTAGCTTCATCCTGAGCAGTTGAAATCACTGAAGAAGGAGTTGCACTGGAAGTATTACCCCAGTTCATCATCCCTTGGGCTGATACCGAAGAAAAAAAGACAAAGCCTAAGATCGATAATGTGCTTAGGCCAAACAGCAGCTTTTTCATACGATTAAAATGTAACTACTTTTTCACTTTACATTGTAACAAATTTAGGCTGAAATTCTCCTGAGTCGAATTCAATAATATCTATTTGTTTATCTGTAATTAATGATGTCCTCCCACTTACCCAAAATACTGTGAATACTTGTAATGAAGGTTGAATATATTTCAAAATATTCGATTAAAAACGTTAATTTTAGTATAATTCGAGCATGAACATCTTGAAAATGGGTAAGTGGAGATTAGCTTTGCGAGTGCTCCCTATTGTAATTGTCATTATTCTTTTGAAATTATTCTCTCATCAATCAGGATGGGAGTTTTTAACTCTTAATTCTTTGTTTGGAGCAATCATATCTGCAAATGTCTTTCTTGTTGGTTTTCTTATCTCGGGAGTACTCGTAGATTACAAGGAGGCAGAAAAGTTACCAGGAGAGCTGGCATGTAGTTTGGAAGTCTTAACTGATGAGTGCTACATCACATATAAAAACAAAAAAAGCAAAGTAGTAAAGAATTTACTAAATAGTGTCCACGACATTACCAACTCAATTTTGAAGTGGTTACATAAACAGGAGAAAACTGATGCTGTCTTGAAAAGGATAACAGGACTAAACGATCACTTCCTCGCTCTCGAACCACTAACCCAAGCCAACTTCATTGTTAGACTTAAAAATGAGCAAAATAATTTAAGAAGAACAATTACAAGAATTCACACCATCAGAGAAACTTCTTTTAACCCCGCGGGATATGCAATCGCTGAAATCATCTCAGCGATTATGTGCGTCGGTCTAATCTTTACCAAGATTGACCCCTACTATGAGAGTATCTTTTTTGTTGCCTTTGTTTCTTTCATCCTTATATACATGGTCATGCTCATCAAAGATTTGGATAATCCTTTTGGTTATTATGAAAAAGAAAACTTTGCTGATGAAGTATCTCTCAAACCTCTTCTAGATTTGGAGAAACGTATAGCCCACGATCTTAAGTAGACTTATTAATTATTTAATGTCTTATAGGACTTTACTAATTATTAAGCAAACTTACTTTGCAACCTTAGTTATAACCATTCGTACTAAAGCGCTTAAACAGTTCTGGAACAAGCGATATCTAGCTATGCAAAGAGTTGTACCTTCATCATTAAAACCTCATAAATCGCTTATTATATTCTTAACAACGTATAAGATCACCAAAACTTCAAGCCTTTTAAAGCTCGTTCGTATACTCTATACGGTTTTGGACCAACAAAGACCTCATCATCAATAAATACAGTTGGGGTACCGTATATTCCGGTTAGGTTTATAGAGCTGATTTGTTGATCTGCCATTTGCTGAGTATAACTATTTGACGTACATGCCATTATTTTTTGCAAATCATAACCGCTATTTTTTACAATCTCTTGTATTTTTTCTTCATTCTCAATATTAGTCAAATTTGGAGCAAACAAATTGTCGTTAAATATCCAAAACCTGTTGCTATCTTCTTTATTAGTACAAAATACGTATTTGGAAATAAAATCAGTTTTCTCTTTGGCGGGAACATGGATAAACACTAAATTGCTTTTTGTCGCATCAGCTAATTTCTTGATTAGCGGATAGGTTTTTCGAGTATATTCACAGGCATAACAGCCCATAAAGATGATTTTTCTATCAGCAGTCGGTCTAAGTTGGGGAAAGGTACCAAGACTTAACCCCTTTATAGTAACAGTTTTCTCTGATGTCGTATTTGTCGAGCAGGAATTATTTATTGCAGTCACCTTATTATTTGACCCAGCTGGATCAAATACACAAAAGCCACTTTTATTTAATCCATTACAGCTTCCATAAAGATAGAAGTTATAAATGCCTTTTGCTGTGTAAAATGTGCTTCCGATGGTTAAAATCACAAAAATCCACGAAATGATTTCAAAATGCTTGTTGAAAATCTTTGCAATAACTAATGATCTGGTTAGTAACTTACCTATAATTTTCCCCTTAATTTTTTCATTAAATCCAGTTGTACAAGGTCTAAAGGTAACTCTTCTTAATACACAATCAAAGGCCTCTTTTGCCAACGCTCGATGAGTGGCACTAAAGATACCTAATATAGAAAAGACAACTAGAGCAATAATACAAATCATAAAGTTAGCTTAGCACCTGCAATACCTGTTTCAAACTTTTAACAAATAATTCCGCCTCTTCAAGTGTGTTGTAAAAATACAGCGATACTCTCAAGGATCCTTTTATTTGGCGATCATTAAACCACGAGTGAACACAATGTTGCCCCGAACGAACCATGATATTAGCGGATTGATTCAAAATTATCGCGACTTGATGGTGGTCAACTCCTTCAATGTAAAAAGAAATAATACCTCCCCTCAGATCTGGATCTTGAGGTCCAACAATTTTGAGATTGGGAATTTTTAACAATTCTTGGCTGACATATACATTTAATTTACGTTCTACCTTCTCAATTTCTGAAAATCCTATTTTACTTAAATATTTGACAGCTTCACCTAAGCCAATAATTCCGGCATAATCCTGTAAACCCGCTTCAAACTTTTCCGGAGGTGGCAAGAATTCATTTGAAGTATATGTTGAGGAAGACACTGTATCGCCACCAACCATAAAGGGAGAAAGTTTTTCAAGTAATTTGTATTTACCATAGAACACCCCCATTCCTGAAGGACCAAGCATTTTATGTCCAGAGAAGGCTAAAAAGTCGACATCAAGGTCAGTCACATTGATTCTTTGATGAGGTACTGTTTGAGCTGCATCAAGAAGAACTAAACTCTTGTATTTATGGGCAATCTTAATTACCTCCTTAGCCGGTATCGTAACCCCATCTAAATTTGAAGTAAAACCCATAGAAACCAGCTTAACTTCTCCATTCATTTCGTTCTCATAAGCGTTTAGGTTAAATGTGTTATCTGGGTTCGAAGGAATAATTTTATGGATAATGCCTTTTTTTTTGACTAACATTTGCCAGGGAATTAAGTTGGAGTTATGTTCTTTATCTGTTGTAATAACAACATCACCTTTTCGGAGTTCAAGCGAGTTAGCTATTAAATTTATTCCTTCAGTTGTGTTTCTAGTAAAAATAATTTCTTCCTTACGCTTAGCTCCAATGAATTTGGAAATAATAGTTCTGGCTTCATCACACTTTTGGGACACTTTGGTTGCCAGGGAATGCATACTCCGCCCACTACATGCTGGGTATTCCTGATAGTACTCAGTGATTGCATCAATCACTGATTTGGGGCGGAGGCTCTGACAGGCATTATCAAAATAGATCCATTTATTGTCAGCTAGGATTGAAAAATCTTTCCGTACTTGGTCTATTTTCATAATTTATTTCAATGTTGGATAACATATTACTTCAATGCTGCATCAGCTACTGATTTCATATCAGACCAACTATACGCTCCAGCAAAATTGGTTGTATTTAAATAGAATCCCGGAGTCCCATTCACACCTAGTGAGGAGGCTATGGCTGAATCCTCTTTTAGTCGTGAGTCATATTTTCCACTGTCAAGACAACTCTTTAATTCATTCTTGTTAACCGCAGATGCTAAGAAATCAGCTACTTGTTGTGATTTGGATGCATCATTTTTAACCTCCTCATTGATTAAGGTATAACCCTTTGCAGACATTAGCAGATCATGTGCTTGCCAGAATTTTCCCTGATCAAAAGCACAGTACATTGCTTTTGATGCCAATTCGCCGTTTCCATGACCATTCGTATAAAGCCACACGAAATCGGCTTTCCCTTGTTCAACTAATTTTTTCATTTCTGGTAGTGGAGCAACATAAGTTCCTGATGCAAATTGAGGTCCCATTTTGGCACCAATTTCTTTGTTTGCACCAGCGGCTACATGACAGTAGGGGCAACTTGGATCTGATACCATCACCATCAATAATTTCTTATCACCACTCCCAAATTTAACTACATTTTTGGCAAACAACCCTTTAATAGCATCGAGAGATACTTGGGGTTGGGCTGGTTGTTTTGCTTGTTGGGTCGTACCAGTATTTGCCTGATTAGATATGTTCTTTACGCTCTTTTCAAGAGATTGAACCTTAGTAAATAAATATCCTGAAAAAATAAATCCTAAAACGACTAAAAATATGAGAGCCTTATTTGTGTTTTTCATAAATGTTTGTTATTAAATAATAATAAACTACTTCTACACATTGTAGAAGATTAGTTAACATAATGTCAAGAGATTTGTTGAAGAATTACTGACAGATATTGCTGCAAGTGCCTTTATCCAAACAGAGCATTGTGGAACTATTTGTTTGAGGATGAATTTCGATCCTGCTCAAAGTCAAGTTCATAAGAAAAAGCAAAACACTGAGACTTATAACTATGCTTCCATACTTAAATGGGAACAAGTTTGATCCTTTGCCTATTAGGGAATGAACTCTAGGTTCAATGCTAAAACTTTCCGAAAAAGCATTAGCATATACATAGTTTGGCTTCGATTCAATAATTTTTCGCAAGGCTGAGATAATATTTATTTTTCTTCCAGTCTCTTTGACCACGCTTTGGTCAGCTTTTATTTCTCTTTGAATTTCTAAATTATTAACAAAGTCAGTGACTACTGGGAAAAAGAATCACTGACTTTGTTAATAATTTAGAAAAAGCATTACAAGGTTATCTTTGCCAATTATATGTTGCCTTTCGTGAAGGATTATTGCTTCGATTTCAGGGTAAGTCATTCTTTTCAAAACCTCAGAAGATATAAATATTTTTGGCTTCAAAACTCCCATACAAAAAGCCATTAATTTTTGATTTCTAAAAATAATGATTTTGTTTAATAGAAAATACTTTTTTTCCAAAGAAATAATAATTTTTGGCTTTAACTTAACAAAATGTAGACTATGCCTGAAAAGCGTATTTTTAATATAATTTAATAGTAAGTTACCAAATGCAACCAACATAGAACAACGATTATTTTTTTGAACAAAAAGAGGAATAGAATTCAAACAGCTTTTACAAACGAATATACTATTGTCTATTACAAGCGGATAAATAGTTCTAATTAAATACAAAAAATAGATCAATAATCCACTTAAAATAACACTGAACACAATGTTAATCTTATTTTTCTTCATACTCTTTAAGTAATTTGGTTAATTCATCTTTTTTCTCTTTGGGAAGATGGTCCACACCTTTTGCGAAGTAGGTAACCGCGAGATCACCAAAAGAACTAATCATGCTTCCCATAAATTGCTTTACAAGTTTTTGACTGTACGCTTCTTGAGATACTTTAGGAACATAGCGGACTCTGCTTCCAACTTTATTTTTATTTAATAGTCCTTTAACATAAAGCCTTTCAAGAATTGTAGATACTGTCGTTAGTGCCAGTCTATTATTCAATTCAACAAGCACGTCTTTAGGGGAACAATCCCTTTTTTGCCAAAGAATCTTCATTACTTCTATTTCTAGTTTTCCTTGAACTAAAGATGTCATATTTGTTTTTGAAATTGAAATAAGTGAGCAATATTAGCCATAGGTCTTTATTTAGGGAAAACCATTTCTCCTTTTTCATTTTCAATAGTTATCGCTTTTACTGGACAGGCTTGTGCAGCCATAATTATCGTCTCAATTGTTTCTTGATCGGCAGTATCGATAATGACAGATTTGCCTTCGCCATCAAGGGTAAAAGCTTTAGGGGAAACTCCAGCACATGTTCCACAACCAATGCATGTGTTTCTGTTGATATATATTTTATATCCATGAATAATGACAGGTCCCGATGGATTCTGTGGATCTTTAGGTTTTAAATTGTTCATACTATCTTTTCCTCCTCATTTATTTTAACAGGTTCATCTTTAGTTTTTTCATACCAAGTGTAAAGATCAGCAGCGTTTGGGTTAAGTTTCTGCAGCTCTTCAATTACCTTATCCCTAATCTGGAGTGAAGTTATAGCCGGATTGGAATAGATTCGTGCCCAATCAGTTATTTTTACCGCAAGTTGCTGTCCTTCTTCGTGCGTTAGTCCGGCAGCTGTTACCACTATTGCTATTTTCATTTGATTGAAATCCTCGAGTGAGCCATCACGCTTTTTGACTTTTATTTTATTTGACATAATTTTTGTTCCCCAAAATGCTAGAGATATCTGGGCATCTCCCGTTTAACTTGTTCCATAGTAATTGCTGTTTTAATAGCCTGAATTGACCGTATATCGATACCCACTTCTTCGGCTATATCTTTATCTTGCATACCCCTTTCTAGGCCGTAAAGAATTTGATCAAGTTGTTCATAAGTAAATCCCATGATGACTTCATTAGGCAACTTCGCTATTAAATCTCCAGAAGACGGTTTTTGGATAATCTCTTTAGGAACACCTAAGTAAGAAGCAAGTTGTCTAATTTGAGTTTTGTAAAGATGGCGAAGGAGGGTAATATCATTCGCACCGTCTCCGTATTTATCATAAAACCCCACCGTCCATTCAGTCTTGTCAGTTGTGCCTATAACCAAATAATTATTGAGGGCTGCATAATAATATAAAAGCAGCATTCTTAAGCGTACTTTTGCATAGGTAAGAGCTAAAAATTTATTCGAGTAGGGCAGTAAAAGCTTCCTTTCAATTTTTTCTTTTAATCCAAATTTTCCGTCATACTGAAAAGACATGCCGGTGGCGAAAAGCGAGGGAGTTTTGAGTACTTTTCCTAAACCTTTTATCAGCTTTTCCACTTTTTCTTTATTGCTTCTTTCTTCGTCTGTAAAGAGCTTATAAACCCCAATTTGTTCAAGGAAGGAGGTAAGATTTATAGTTTTTGTTGTCAATCCCAAGGTTTTTGAGATGAGTTCGGCGTGTTCCATGTTAAGTGGATTGTTGTCCTTCTCAGGTAGGATAAGAGTAAAGATTTTATCTTTACGCAATACCCGTGTGCATAGATAGGCACAAACGGAAGAATCCAATCCTCCGCTTAACCCCAGAACAACTCCGTCTTTCCCCAAATCATTAAGCTGTGTTGAGATAAATTTCTCTATCTTTTCTGCTTCATCTTGCGGATTTATTGTTAATTTCTGTATTATTGACATAAATTTACCCTGCCTTATAGGCAAGTCTCAATATAACTATAAATCATATTACTAACGATTTTTATTGTTTGAATAAGCAAATAAGTGTATAACCGCGGCAAATCCGAGAGCTACCCATCCGACAACTACTGGTAAAAATGCATTGCCAACCAGGTAGTGCTGTAACAATAACGCAGCCCCGAATCCTCCGGCAGCATGAGAAACACTTGATAAGATAACGTGCTTTGAGAAGTATTTTATTGGTTTATCGAACATATATTTCACCCCCTTCCAGTTATTGCTTTCTTAATCAAAAAAGGTTTTCTTATCAGAGTGTTTATCGCTGTCGACAGATAAACCGCTAAAATAGCTATGACCACACCCGAAATAATATCAATCGGTGAATGCACTTTTGCGAGAACTCGGGCAATTCCAACAATAAGGGCTAAAGCCATAAGTACTATCCCCGTTCGTTTGTAATGAAGGAAAACAATCATGGCTACCGTCGAGGCGAATAACGTATGATCAGAGGGAAATCCGTTATTTACGGCGTGAGGAATTAACGGCTGGATATGTTCGATAACAAATGGTCTAGGGTCAAAAAAGAGACTGCTGGCTATTTTTCCCATAAGAAAAGATAAAGGCAGCGCTATTATGGCAGTCCAGAATAGAGACCTTTTTGTTGTTCTTTCAGCAAATATAAACACTGTCAAAGCAACAGCAATAATAATCCACAATAAATAATTTGCCGCAAAAATAATAACTGACGTCATATTATGTTAATAAAACCTTCTTTACTTTTCCGTTGAGTAGGCGCAGTCCATTTAGGACAACCAAGACCTCACCAAACTCATCGATAAACAATATCTGGCTGACCGATAAAAGCATAAAAATAGCCAAAAACATTACAGATACTTGAAGTATTGTAGAGAAGATAATATTTTGAAACACGACCTTTTTAGTATAGCGGGCACGGGCAATTGCATCAGGGATTCTTTCTAAATCATCTCCCATAATCGCTACATCAGCAGCTTCAAGCGCTGCATCAGTCCCTGCAGATCCCATTGCCATGCCGACCGATGACTCAGCTAGAGCCGGAGCATCATTAATCCCATCTCCAACCATCCCAACATGCTGGTATTTCTGTTTTAATTCTTTTATTTTCTCGACCTTCTGATCAGGCTTCAGCTCAGCAAGGACAGTATCCACTCCCAGTGTTTTTCCAATACTTTCTCCAACTAACCTATAATCCCCTGTAAGCATCACGTTCTGCACGCCTAACTGGTGTAACTGTGCAAGAGCAGCTTTTGCTTTCTCTCTGGGGGCATCGGCTATAGCAATCAGCCCTAATATCTTCTTTTGAGTGCTGACAAAGACGACAGTTTTACCTTCAGAACTTAACTTTGTAAACTCCGATATATGGGAAAGATCATGTCCCATCCCTTCAACTAATTTAGGGCTACCAAGAAAATATGTTTCCCCGTCAATGTTTCCCCTTACTCCTTCACCCGCCATCGTATGAAAATTTATTGAGGGAGATGTTTCTATTTTTTCTTTTTGTATTTCAGCCTGAATTGCACGACTTAGAGGATGAGAGGAATTAATAGCTAACCCACCGGCAATCTGTAAGAAATTTTTTTGAGAAAGAGAATCAAACGGTAAAATATCAGTAACGACTGGTTTGCCCGTTGTGAGGGTTCCGGTTTTGTCAAAAGCAATCATTTTTATCTCAGCCAGTTCCTCAAGGTGAATTCCGCCCTTTACTAAAACTCCTTTTCTGGCTGATGTTCCAAGTGCTGCCGCAAATGCCACTGGAACTGATACTGCAAATGCACAGGGGGCTGCGGCAACAACAAAGGTTATTGCTCTTGCTAAGGCATCAGATAAAGAAAAACCTAGGAAGAGGAGTATAGGGGGCATTAGGATAGAGATCCCAAGTACTATTGGAGAAAAAGTATGAGAAAATTTCTCAACCATCTGTTGTCTTTTCCCTTTGCTGTCCTGAGCTTCCTCAACCATCTTGATAATCTTAGAGATTGTATTTTCTTTAAATACTTTTGTTGCCTCGATTTCAATCAGCCCGTCCTCGTTAATTGTTCCAGCAAAAACCTGTTCACCTTCCTTTTTGAACACTGGAATTGATTCACCTGTAATAGCAGCTTGATTGATCGAACCGCTTCCTTTACGTATAACACCATCAGTTGCAATTGATTCACCGGCTTTGACAATAAACACATCACCAACCATTAATTTTTCAGCCAAAACTGTTTCTGTTTTTCCATCTCTTTTTACCAGAGCATGTTTTGGAACTAAATCCATCAAGGCTTCAATAGCACTTCTGGTTTTATCTGTGATGAAACTTTCGATTGCTTCAGAAATTGAATAAAGACCAACAAGAAGCAATGCTTCCCGCCATTCTCCCAATGCGGCAGCACCAACAATGCCCACAGACATTAAAAGCTCAATACCGATCTTTTTCTTAACAAGCTTTTCTATTGCTTCCCATACAAAATAAAATCCGCCTATAAGAATACCGAGCACATATAACGGAATGAGGGTGGTTTGTCTAACACCTGATAATCCTAGAAGTAGCGTAATCAGGAATACCAACCAGCTAACTGACGAGGTAGCGACTTTTGGATTTTTTAGATAGCCTAACATTTTTCTCATATATTTTTTGCAACCCGTAATCCGTTTCCAATTGCCAGCAATTCTCCAACTTCATGGACGACAACAGCAACGGTAATTGTTAAAATCCCAATCAAGGCGGAAGGAATTAATACTGCCAATAGTAATAACGAAAATATTATGTTTTGCTGACTAATAGTTTTGGATCTTCTTCCTAATTCAACTGCATAGGCAATTTTAGTAATATCATCACCCATCAACGCCACATCTGCAGCCTCAATGGCGGCGTCTGTTCCGACTGTCCCCATAGCTATCCCAACTGGCGCAGCTGCTAATGCGGGAGTGTCGTTAATTCCGTCTCCCACCATAGCGACACCTTGAAATTCCTTTTTAAGTTCATTAATGACAACTAATTTGTCTTTCGGCTTCAAACCAGCTCGCACATCGTCAATACCAATCTCTTTAGAAATGGCGTTGGCGGTGATTTCATTATCCCCAGTCAACATTACGACTTTTACATCCATGGAATGTAATTTTTGAATGACCTCGGCTGCATTGGGACGGATTTCATCTCGAATGGCAATTGCTCCAAGCATTTTTTTGTTAGTGCCAATATAAAAGACAGTTTTCCCCTCCTTAAGTAATGCCTCTGATTTTGAATGTAGTTCTTGATTTATGTTCTCAAACAGCTCTTCTTTCCCCACCAGTATCATCCGATCTCCAACCTTCGCTACAGCCCCAGCCCCTGTTAGCGCTTTAAATCCGTAAACATCATGGAGTTTCATGTTTAATTCAGTCGCTTTAGCAACAACTGCCTTAGCTAAAGGATGTTCCGAGTGTTGTTCGACACTTGCAGCTAATTCTAAGATTTTTCCATCATTTCCGTCTAATGCCTTGATATCTGTAACCACAGGTCGGCCAAGCGTCAATGTCCCAGTTTTGTCAAATGCAACCACTTGAATTTTCCCAAGATTCTCAAGATGTTTGCCACCTTTAATGAGAACCCCATTTTTCCCAGCGATTCCTATACCAGCCGAAACTGCCACCGGGGTAGACATAACCAAGGCGCAGGGGGCTGCAGCGACCAAAAAGACAATTGCCCGTTCTGCCCAAAAAGAAATGGGTAATCCAAAAAGCGGAGGTATAAGCATTAGGGCTAAACCAAATATAAGCACTAAAGGCGAGTAGCGATTGCCAAATTTTTCGATAAAGACCTGTGACTTACCTTTTTTCTCCTGAGCTTCCTCGACCATGTGAACCATTTTAGAAAGTGTGTTGTTGGCAAAAGTGGCAGTGACTTTTACTTTTAGAACTCCTTCTTGATTAATCGTAGCTGCGTATACTTTCATCCCTTTTTTCTTTTCAACAGGTAACGACTCTCCTGTCACTGGCGCTTCATTCACACATGAGTCGCCGTCAATAATGACACCGTCCGTTGGCATAGATTGACCTGGTCGAATGATAAAGATATCGCCCATTTTCAATTCTGTTGCTGGAATTAGTACTTCCTGGCCATGTTTCACAACCCGTGCTTCTTTGGGGGCAAGATCAAGAAGTTTCCGAATTGATGCTCTTGTTTTGGCAAAAGTATAGCCCTCCAATCCTTCCGCTGCACTGTAAATGAAAACAAGAAGTGCCGCTTCTTCCCATAAGCCCAAGGCACCCGATCCAATCGCAGCTGAGAGCATCAATAGTTCAATTCCTACCTCTCTACAGTGAATTAATTCTTCTATACCTTCCCTAATCCAATAGTAGCCTCCAATTATGGCGGCTATTACATATATAACGTTTGTGGAATAATTTGGTATTATCCCAATTTTGGATAATATTAATGCAAATCCAATTAATCCTCCCGCAATTAAAGCATTTCGCATTTGGGGGAAAGTAAACCATTTGTAATCGATTGATTTGTTTTCTTCTGATGTGTTACACATAATTTTATCCTTTGTATTTTAAGCAAGCTGCAATGTCAGCTGAAACGTTAGATATAACCTCCTGGGATAGACTAAGCAAATTCTTGGTTTTAGGATCTCTTAATGAATAATATATATTTTTTCCGTCTCTTCTGTTTTTTACCAAGCCGCAGTCTGACAGACATTTTAAGTGGTTGGAAACATTTGATTGGGATTGCTGAATCTTTTCGACTATTTCTCCCACTGTCTTCTCCCCGTCAATTAGAGTTAGAAGAACAGACAGCCTTGTAGCATCAGAGAGTCCTCTGAAGAATTTAGCTTCAACAGAATAGTTATATTTCATATCACTATTTAATGATATGATACTAATACAAGAAAGGCAAGACGTTGTCATTCATAAGAAGTTCAATAGTTAAATTTGAGTTAATATGAGTATTAAGAAAAGTTCTACCTCCCATAACGCTAATCAAAAAAAATTAAATTAACCTTTCTTTTCAAGAACCTTGTATAGTTCCGTAGTCATTTTGCTTTCATCATAAATAATGTTTTTATCAGGATCAAAGTAGAAATAAGAAGAGGTATCAAAGTCTTTAGGTAAGGACTCCCAAGAACGAATACGTTTAGCATAAATTCTGGGATTTGTTTCAGCCTCCTTAAATTTTCGCTCTACAAAGTCATCGACATAACGGGGAGAAGTAATAATAAAAAGCATTCCTTTACCTGGAAATCTGGATTTAATCCTCCTTTGCATAGCATTATAGCCCTCTTCTGCATAGTCTTTTTCATCAGTTACTTCATGCCATGCTCCCTCGTCTAGAATTCCAGAAAATAAATCATATCCCACAAAATATGTATCCTGGGAATTACCTGGGATAACTTCAATGTTTTTAGGCAATTTTAATTGACTTTTGATGTTTGGATCTGGAAGATAATTGTTAATCTTAAACCAAGGAGCTTTAACAGCATCAACGATTTGACCAAAAACTACTGTTTTTGCCTGTAAAGCGTTAACAGACATATTCATTATTGCTATTGGTACTGAACCAGCAAGTCCAAAGTGCTGCTTAGGGTTTTTCAAACATAAAAGTCTATGGATTAAATACGCTACTCCTGCACCGCTCAAAAAGGATTTACCTATTCCTATGCCTCCAATAATTACCACCTCGTCATATTTTCCTGGCTCGTTAAATATCTCAATTAACACTTCCCTAATTTTTGGTCTGATAATTTTTTTCAGTCCGCTTCCGTAAAGGGCATCAATCCACTCTCTAATTGGAATAGGTCTGTGTTCATAGGTTTGTAAGCGTTTTGGTCGCTCTATAAACCACCGGTATTCTTTGAGATGATACTCGTAGAGTTCGGAGGGACTATTTTTTAGTTTCTCCTTTAGCTCTTGCAAGAGCGTCTGCAATGATTGAGAGTGCTGTTTGTCGCTCATCTTCATTTAACTGATTTATTGTTCCCAGATTAATTTGGGTATTCATTTGATTACCAATAAGATTGGGTAATCCGTTAGGAAACAAAAGCACATTCAACATATAGAATGTTTCCTTAATTAACCTGGATAAATTAGTATCCTGTTCACCTCCTTTCGCTATTTCAACATGCTTAGATAATTCAATTCGTTTGAAGTTATCTATAACCAGTTTAACCATCGCTTCTCTAACCTCTTCTGTTTCTTTAAGCTGTAGTTCGTCTAAAAAATTAAAATAGGCATAAATAAACTCTGGCACTGGATGGTTTTTGGAAAATTCACCAGTTTTTAAAGCGTTAGTATTATGTTGCATTACCTCTCTGTGTCGTAGCTTCCGCTTTTCTTCGATAACTGGATCTTTGCAAATTTGCTGAATTTGCCCTCTTGTCTCTTCTGGTAATCTGTCTGCTGGATTTGACGAAACAATCGGTTCTAAAACTAAGTCATTCGGCTGCATCTGAATTTCCTCCTTCGCTAAATGCCAATTCTTGCTGGTTTGTTGGAACAAAATTTTCAAATAATTTTCTCCGCAATCCTTCCTCCCTTAAAGCAAACCACTCTTTATACTTTTCCTCGTATTCAGGTGTATTTTTATCGAGGAATATCAATGCTTTTCTTAAAAAATCTTCTTGATCCATTAATTGCTTATCAGTAATATACTTTACACTTTCTCCGTTAGCCTTAGATAAAACACCAGTATTATCAGAATGGTCAGTAATTCCATCTCCTTCACTTGATGAATCTGGTATTTCTGACGTTTCTGGTGTTTCTCCAACACCATACCTTTGTTTAACTCGCTCTAACAGATTACCGTCCCATATAATTGCAGAGCTTCCATCAGCAGTTTTGGCTTTCTTAAAACCCAACGCATTAAGTCTTCGACCAATACGCTGATAGCTAAATTTATATTCGTCTTGTTTACTTTCGTTTATGGTATCTGTAATTAATTTGACAGGAAGAACTCCTCTCTCAACTTGTGATTGTAAGCCTGTAACAACAAGTAATATTTGAGCTTCAAGTGAGTCAGATTTTTCAATCATCCGTTCTTTCTCTAAAGTTTTAATGAGTTGTAAAAATGAATCTTCTCTTTCTGGTTTGATCGCTTTTATAATTTGGTAGAGAGGACGCAAAATATCACCAAGTCTTCCATTGGCAGGTTTAAAAACATCAGGAAGTTGCTCGTATAAATGACGTGCTCGGTATGCAATTAGTCTTTCTTTAAGGGCTAAGGCTTTCTCTGGCGTAACAGTATTCTCAAAATGTCTATCTGTTTCAGGCATATTTATTTGGATTGCTCTAGTCTCTAAAATATGATGAACTCCTTCATTTGTTGCAATAACAGTTGAACCAAAGATTTTATAATAAACGATGTCTTTGTGTGCTCCTTTTTCTGGATATAAAACCCTTGGTACTCTTGCACCTTTTTCAAATCGGTGAAGTAAAATATCCTCGCTTTTCTCTTTTTCAGCTTTTTTCCAAATATCTTTAACATCAAAAAAGAGCGTAGCGTTTAGATCATTTGCCACTCTTACTAAATATGGATCTCTCAAACTTTCGACATGAATTCCACGATAAGCAACATATATCATTCCCTTGCCAGTTCTACTTTTGCCACGTTCTGGAACCGCAAAAAGACAAATAATCGGCGTGTATTCAGTTTGCTCAAGGCAATATGTATGAAAATCCCAAGCTGCCAGTAAATCATAATAGCTATCATCTGGAAGTTGAGAGATGCTTTTGTGGTATTCCAACAAGTCATCATAAAGCTTTTCATCAACCTCGTTTTGAGATAAATCCTGCTCAAGTTCGTAAGTACTTACAACCTTTCCAGCATCAGCTAATAACCAAGGGATTTGTTCTTTGGGAGGAGGAAGCAACAAGGCTCCTTCTAATTCATATCTTCCTTTTATAACAAGCTTATTATCCTCTTTGATTAGAAAAACTGGCGTTCCTTTATATTGGGCAACATCCACTAAATTCTCAAAATCAGCAGTATATTTTTCCGGTAGTAAACTAATTTCCTCACCTTTAATTTCTGCTTGCTGTGTTTTCTGATACTGCTTTATAAGTTGTCTATAGCCTTCAATATCATCATTTTTCAAATTAAAATAGTGTTTTATTCTGGAAGATAAATAAGCCTCGCAAGTAGCTTTATCAAGTTTTGCAAGATAACCAAGGATAATCTCTAATTTTTTAGGTAATTCTACTTTATCTGTATCTCTTGGGATTGCTTCCAGTTGAGACTGAATAAAATCGGGAGCAGAGTTAATCAACTCTTCAAACTCTTCTTTTGTATGATCTTTGAAATAATCATTCGGATCTAAATTATCTGGCAATTTTATAACCTTGGCTTTGTCTAAAAATACCTCGCCAAGTTTTATCGTTGCTTTTTGTCCAGCCTCATCTCCGTCCAAGCAAATGTATATAGTTTTACACTTAGAAAATTTGTTCAAGTAATCTGCTTTAAGGTGGGAAGATAAAAGAGAGACAACATTATAGCCAAGTTGATTTAAAGACAGGCAATCGAATATGCCCTCAACTATAAATACTACTTCGTTATTAATTGCTTCTTCGTTATAAAGATACTTTTGTTCACCTTTAAGATGAAGGTATTTGGGTTCGGTATCGTCTATACTTCTGCCTGAAATATAAGCAACTTTTCCTCGCCTTAAGTTAGGCAATATTATCCTTTGATAAAAATAATCTTTTACAGATCTATTAGTATCTTTTAGTGCCCCTGCTTTGATACACAAATCAGCAGAAAATTTGCAATCATCTAATAAATGTTTCCTAAGTTCGCCATTAGCAAACCCAATCTTAAACTGATTTATAGTTTCCTCTGTAAGCTTTCTATCATTAACTAGATAATCTTTGACTTCTTGTGTGAGGCTATTGTGGTAAAAAGTAACTGTCTCCTGGAGAATATCTTCAATTATCGCTTCTTCCTTTAATTTTTGTTTGTCCTCCTGCGAATAATCTCCTATATCAACCCCAACTTGATGAGCTAAGTCAGTAAATACCTCCCAAAACTCCTTTTTCTCATATTTCTGGATAAAAGAAATTACGTCCCCGCTGGCTCCGCAACCGAAACAATAAAAATACTGACATTTTGAATTTACAGAAAAGCTTGGTGTTTTTTCTTCATGGAAAGGACACAACGCCTGATTATGATTATTGAGCTTTAGATATTTTCCAATAACCTGGACAATATCAATTCTCTCTTTTACTTCTTCCATGGTTTGTTTAAAATCTAAATTGTTCATATTACTTTTACTCTCAGCTCTGGGCACAACTAAAAAATTATGCCCAGAGTGAAAGCAAAAATTTCTAGAGATCTAGTACATCTAACGGGTCTCGCTTAGATACCTTCAGTAGATCCTCGATTGCAATTTTTGCGTAGTCTCTTTTTCGAGCCTCTTTAGGATCAGGCCAATCTAAAAAAACAAACTCAAGTCTTATTTTGTCGTCTTCGTAGAGCTTTCTAAGTATTTCTTGAATCTGTTTCAGCTCATCACGATCGTATAGGCTGCGTCTTCCATCAAACTTTTCGAGGTGAATTCCACGATAAGCAACA
>JAMCTK010000014.1 GCA_023381035.1 Patescibacteria group bacterium | reverse complement strand
CCATGTTGATCAAGTTAAAGTTAAAAAAAACCAAAGTTCGGAAGGAAAAGTTATTACTTTAATCCATGAATTATTACATTTAAAATATCCTCGAGGACAAGACGGAGAGATAGAAGAACATGCTTTAAGAGTTTATGAAAACCTAACTCCCGGTCAAGTTGGTTTTTTTGAATTTATTCTTTCAGAAGAAACAAACTAACTTTGCGTATATCTTCTACTAACCCATTAGCAATTTAAGTTGAGGTAAAACCTTTTCTAATTTTTTATCAAGTCCCCAGAAGTGACCGGCATTTGAAACCATGAAGAAAACCAAAATGAGAGCATAGATAATATGTTCATCAATTAGGAAAGCATGTTTTGGTGGAAAGGAGGCAAAATAAAATAAAAGCATCATAACTATTCCCCAAAATCCAGCAAAGCGTACTAAAAGACCTAAAATAAGACACAGACCAATTAATAATTCTCCCCAAACAACCAGTCCATCAACTAAATTGTTTCCTGCCAATGGAAGAAAAAATGCCGAAAACGTTCCATGTAAATTAAGAAGAAAACCTTTTGCCGAAAACCCCGATAAAAGCTTTCCAAAGCCAGAGTAAAACAATAACCAGCCAATGGCAATTCGCAGGAAAAAGATCGTTATTAATGATTTATCCTTCATAAGCTGTTTGGAATATCTCCTAGTGCGTCTGCTTGGGATCGAACCAAGGACATCTACTTTATAAGAGTAGCGCTCTACCACTGAGCTACAGACGCTTCGCTGATATTATAAGAAATTAGGAGATTAAAGTCGAGCCCTGGAGGCAATTTCCGCTTCTATGGTGTCTACATGTTTGCCATATTTAAGACGAGATAACTCCCTAATAAGTTCGGCAACACGAGGATTTTCCATAGATTTTTCTTTAGCTAAATCTCTAGTTAAATCCATCGAGAATGGATGAACAGGCTCACCGTGAACTTGGGTTTTGATGTAGGCATTGAAACGATCTACGTTAATCAAATCTCCTTCAGTAAAAACTGGTTGAAATTCATGCTGAAGGTAATTAGCATCAGTTACTCCAACCCTAAAGGAAGTTAGAGTTCCAACGTTTCCGAAAATTGCATTTTTAACTTCTTCATCCATTTGTCCAATAAACTGATTAGCGACAATTAAATTAAGCCTGTATTTTCTGGCTTCTGATAAAATTTGGGCGAAATCAGGTGTGGCAAAATTTTGAAACTCGTCTACATAAAGATAAAAGTCTCGCCTTGTCTCTTCCGGAATATCCTGCCTACTCATAGCAGCAACTAAGATCTTAGGAACCAAAATTAAACCTAAGAATGCAGCGTTCTCTTCTCCGATCTTTCCCTTTGAAAGAGAAACTAAAAGAATTTTTCCTTCATCCATTACTTTTCTAAAATCAAATGCCGATTGGGATTGCCCAATGATGTTTCTCATCATCTTGTTGGTTACAAAACGACCGAACTTGGAAACAATGTAGTCAAGAGTTTCCGACTTATGAAAATCGCTTGTCTGAGCAATCTGATCAGTCCAATATCTTCTCACAATTGGATCTTGAACCTTAGGCAACAACTCCTCTACAAATGCAGAATCAGTTAAAACACGCACAACCTCAATGAATGTATTGCCTTTTTCGGACATTACAGTAAGCATGGCGTTTCTTATTGCGTGTTCAAAACGAGGACCAATAATACCGGTTTTATTAGGATCATAAAGCTTATACATAAGTCCTACAATTGATGAGACAACGTAATGTTTTTGCTGTTCAGTTTCTGCTTCCAACATATTTAAACCCATCGGTCTTTCTAAATCAGAAGGATCAAAAAGAATTACATCTTCTGCTCTCTCAGGCGGAATAAGAGGTAGTAGTTTTTCGATTGTATCGTGAGGATCAATAAAGCATACTCCTTCTCCGTTTCTAATGTCTTGCAAAATCATGTCTTTCAAAAATTCTGATTTCCCAACACCAGTTTTTCCGATTGCATACATATGACGCCTACGATCATCTCGCTGAATATATACGGGTTTCGAAAGTCCTCTGAAAGTGCTTGTACCTAAAAAGAGACCTGAATCAGGAATCTGAGCAGGTGCAGGCGCTCTTTTTGACGTAAGCCAATGAATATGTGGGGTTTGAACTGATTTGTTGGGAAAATGGAAAACAGTAGCCAACTCTTCGCTTGTCAAAATTCCAACTTGACCACGCATTGGCATATAGCGGTAAATAAAATCTGTCATAAATAAGCTCTTAAACCTATGTTTGTTTTTCTTAAATTGATTTGCTCCGGCAAATTGACTAAATGCACCAATAATATTGTTAATATGTGCTTCTGCTGTTTCTTTCGTGCTTGAAGAAACAACTATTCTAACAATTACGTTAAATCCTGGTTTAGAAATTTTATTTTCAATTCCTTCAAGCTCCTTGGCATCTGCTGAATACTTGGCTGTTTCCGGATTAGCCTCTGCCTTTTTGGTTCTGGCAATATATGATCTTCCTATTTTTTTCCAATTACTGTCCGCCGGGCTAAACATTACCTGAATGGCTGCTCCCTCCCCTTCTGTCATCTTGGCAAGAACTGAAGTAATGGAAGACATTGGATCAACTGGAAGATCTTTATAAACTTTGATTGGTAAATAACTTGATCCTTTAGTTCTCAAGCTTTCAAAAGCAACTTTTGCTTTATCAGAAAAAATATTATATTCATTTCCAAAAATATTGCTTTTTTCTTCTCTTTTTTGTCCAACTACAGTAATTTCCGCATCCGGATAAGCTCCGTTAATTTGTTTTTCCACCATATCTTTAAACTTATTTGGAGTGTTTACGTAAAAACGAATATCCTGAGGAAGACCAACTATTTCAAAAGATATCGCTGGTTGTCTCTTTAGAAAACTTAGCCTGCCGAAACTGCCCATTGAAGCAAAACTGGAAAAAAGTTGCTCTGCTGCATCAATTTTAATTTCATTATCTCGTGGCAATGCAATCTGTAAAAGAGTCGAGTTTAAAGAGTCCTTTTCCCGATCCCTGTTTCTATACCATAGAACAAAGACGTATAAAAATCCTGCTGCAAAAAGAATTAAAAAAGAAGCCAGAATAAATCCCAAAAAAAGAGATATTAAATACGATCCCATTGTGTCTACAGACGGTACCATTAAATCTCCCTCCTTATTTTTGAATTTCTATTCTTTTTAATTTGTCTAATCATAGAAACCGCCATCCAGAGAACAGAGTTGCTGATTTTTTTATGAAGTTTTAACACCTCTCTGGCTTTTGCTTCAGTCATTGGCGAATTTGGAATAATAATTCCTGGACTCGGCTCTGTTTTAACTGGCGTTGATTCTTTTGCATGTTCAATTCCAACTTTGCGATGCTCCTCTTTTAATTCAGGCTTTTCTGCAACAGTTTCTACTCCTGCTTCTGCAACTTCCGGATGAAGTTTTGGCGCTGCCTCTGATGGCCTAATTATTGGTTCCCGAGAAAAAGCGCCAACCTCTTTATTAAGGGATCCTACAGGAGACACAGGGGCTGCTTTCCGGTCATTAGCTTGATTTTGCACAGAAATATTTTGACCTTGAAGCTGAGGCTGAGGAAAGTCATTTTGTTGATTTTGATTTTGATTGTTGTCCATCAAGGTTAATGATAACACGAATAGAAAAGCAAGTGAAGTTTTTTACCTGTGTTTTACAAAAAACAATTTTACTCCCAGGACTCATTAAACTTTTCTTCGCAGCCCTTGCAGACACTACATGGACCAACATCCACTCCTTCGTTATTACAAACCCTACACTGCCCTGTGTGATACTCCCATTTTTCTCCGTTTGGAAAAATTGATCTAAGTGTACTCAGATTATTGAAGATATCATTACTTTCATTAATCCCAGAGGAACCACAGCTTCCGGCAACTTTTTCGGCTTGCTTGTTGTAATTTTCCAGTTGCATTAAAGCTGAAAATTGATGATCACAACTACGTAATTCCTGAGGATCTGTCTTTTTTTCTTTAAATTCAAGTCTCTTTTTTACTTCTATTGCTAAGTTTTCAATTGTATTAAAGGCTTTTCTTTTTTGGTCGATTGTTCCTTTTTCGATTATGTCTGCACAACTATCAAGTGCTGAATTTATATCCAGCATTGCCTGGTGAAAAATCTTCTTACTACTCAAGTCTCCTACCCAGAAATGTTCGTAAATCAATGCTTTTACATCTTCCACATCTTTATCAATCACCCAGGGAGACCTTAAAAAATCTTCTGCTTTTTCAAATTCATCACCATCGTTTGTTAAAATTCTTTTTACTCGGTTAAATTCAGAAATAACAGGCCTATCTAGTCTAATTGCTGTTAATTGCAAACTATCATCAACTTTTTTTCCAACATAGGCAAAACCATAGTCGCCATAACCTTCTTTTTTAGGTCCCTGCGGACTAAGCCAAGCAACAGTCCCTTGAGGATTTTTTCCTAGCTCTTCTTCTAATTTTTGAAAACCTGTAAGTTCTGCTTTTTCCCGGGAAGAAGAAAGGCCCTCGCTCAGCTTTTGATCAATAGCTTTTTGTGTTTTTGAAATCCATGCCTCTTTTGTAATTGGATCAACAATTGTCCCGTTTGAAATTCCATGTGCATAGGTAAACTCTGATACTTTAAACCGATATTCTCCTAGGTATGAAATAAGGTCTGTTTTAATCCTCTGCCTAAGACCTTCACCTTCGTAAAATTCTTGTCTAAAAGCTTGTGCTATTTGTTCTACAGCCATAAAAAAACTCCTCAATCTTCCGAGGAGTGCAAAAATCGCTTCTGTCTCGGAAGGCTTGTTTTCCCACCATTTGGTGGGCAACGGGGTCCTGACTAATACGCCTCTAGGCGGAAATCACAGTTGCGGCACAGTATCGGATTTACACCGATTTCACCCGAATTATTTTTTAAACCAAACTGTTTCTTTTTTCTTTTCTTTTAAATTAACAAATCTTGCCATAACAAACAAGAGGTCCGAGAGCCTATTTAGATAAATAATCATCTGTTCTTGAATCTTTTCTTTTTTTCCAACTTCAACAATTCTTCTTTCTGCTCGTCTACAAACAGTTCTTCCTAAATGAAGCATCGCTCCAACATTTCCCCCACCTGGTATTATGAAGTTAGTTAAACCTGGTAGTTTTTTGGAAATAAGGTCAATTTCTTTTTCAAAATCATTAACTCTTTTTCCTAAGTAATCATTCAAAGCATTGTTTGCTTTATTTGACTTTGCTAAGGATGCTCCGATTTCGAAAAGATCTTTTTGTATGTCAATCAACTGATTTATGATCGATTGCTCTTTAGTGTTAATTGCCGAAACAACAACACCAATTACACAATTAAGTTCATCTATGTTTCCATAAGCCTGCACTCTTAGACTTGATTTAGATACTCTTTTCCCGTTTCCGAGCATTGTTGTTCCCTTATCTCCTGTTTTGGTATAAATTTTCATAATCCTTTTTAACCTTAGAAACTAAAATCAAACCAGAGGAATGACTAACACTCTGAGTAGCCACAGCTGTAGCATTTCTTGCAACCCTCTTCGTAAGCAAGTGTTCCTCCGCCGCACTCGGGGCAGATGTCAAAAAGACCTGTAGAAGTATCGTGAGAAGATGCATGCTGTTCCCCGTTACCATTTGTCTGAAGTGTCAATTGCTCCATTACTACGATTGGTTGTTCTCCAGCAGGCTTTATATGACCATTGGAATGACCGTTTGATACTCCGTTTGCGTGACCATTTGTATGCTTATCTTCAACAACTCCGTTTACGGCAAATGAGTAATGGTTAGAAAGAATTTTAGCTACAGCGTCAGGCAACGAACGAACTCTGTTTTCACCAAAACCAATGCTTTTTGTTCCGCCAATTCCAATTAATTGCGCAACGATCTGCTTAACCTTATCTCGTGGCGGAAGATGTCCGTTAAGTCTAAGGGTTAAGGAAATCATTCTTCCTAAAGCATCTGCCATGGCAGCAACATCTGATCCGCTCTTTCCTACTGTAATAAATATTTCAAAAGGATCTCCTTTTGTATCTTGATTTATTGTCAAGTAAGTCTTTCCAACAGGAGTTTCTGTTTGATAAGTTACTCCTTGAACCATATATGGTCTTGGAAGAATCGGATTTTGAACAACTGGTTTTTCCTCTTCTTTTTTCTCTTCTTTTCTTACCAAAACTCCCTCTCTTGACCCTTCCCTCATGTAGGCAATTCCTTTGCAACCAAGATCATAAGCCAGCTGATAAAGTCTTTTAACATCTTCAACCGTATGGGTTCTTGGAGCATTTACGGTTTTAGAGATGGAAGCGTCAACATAGCTTTGAATCATACCCTGAACTCTTACGTGATCCTCAGGACTCAAGTCATTAGCAGATACAAAATAATCTGGTCTTTTTTCTCCAGGATGAGCTTTGGTCCATTCCTCATAAAGCGGGTGGTAAATTTTATGCTCTCCCAATCTATCTTTTCTGGTAAACTCAAATTCATAAATTGGTTCAATTCCGGAAGAAACACCAGACAACAGACTCGTTGATCCAGTCGGAGCTGCTTGCAGAAGCAAAGAATTTCTGATTCCGTTTTTCCTGATTGCCGTTCTTATATGAACCGGTAATTTTTTAATAAAGTAGCCCTTAAGATACTTAGCAGCGTTAAATTTAGGAAAAGATCCTTTTTCTTTGGCAATCTCAGTTGAAGCCTCATAAGCTGCATCTCTTATTGTTTTATAAATCTTTTCAACTACTTCAACTGCCTCATCCGATCCATAGCGAAGACGCATTTTAATAAGGGCGTCACCAAGCCCCATGGTTCCAAGCCCAATTCTTCTTTCTCCATTAAGTTGTGTCTCGCGGATTTCCGGAAAAATATATTTGTCTATTTCGATAATATCGTCCTGAAGCCTAACAGCAATCTTGGCATGTTCAGTTAATGATTTATAATCCATCTCTCCTGCTTTATCTACCGAATAATCTTTGACAAAAGCTGAAAGGTTTAATGACGTTAAATTACATACTCCCCAAGCAGGAAGACCCTCTTCACCACATGGGTTTGTACAATTAACCGTATTCCAGTACCAGTTGTTGTACCATTTGTTGTAGCGCTCCATAAAAACAATTCCCGGCTCTGCTGATTTCCAGGCAGCAGTACAAATAAGGTCCCACAAATCTCTTGCTTTAATTGTTTTGTAAACAACTACCTTCTTTTTGGCTGCTAACCAGTTTTTCATTACTCCGTCCCATTTCTCGTCATATTCAGGATCTGTGATATCAGGAAAAACCAAATCCCAATCGGCATTGTTTTTAACAGCTTCCATAAACTTATCGGAAACACAAACTGAAAGATTAGCTCCTGTTATTTTTTGTAAATCTTGTTTAACAGTAATAAATTCTTCTATATCAGGGTGCCAATCCCAAAGCATGAGCATTAATGCACCACGCCTTGATCCGCCTTGCTGAATAATGTCATGTGTGGCAATTGAATAAAGCTCTGCCCAATTACAAGGACCTGAGGAAAAGCCGTTTACTTTTTTAACTCTTGCGCCGCGAGGCCTAAGAGAAGAAAGATTAAGTCCTGCTCCTCCTCCTCTTGCCATGATTTCAATCATGGATTTTAAATTGTCTAAAATTCCATCACGGGAATCTTTTGGACTAGGCAAAACAAAACAATTATAAAATGTTACATCGAAACCGGTTCCTGCTCCCGCAAGAATTCTCCCTCCCGGAACAAGTTTGAAGTCCTGCATTGCTTCATAAAATTTCTTTTCCCATTTTGGCTGATCAGGTTTTTTTTCTGCTTTAGAAATTCCCTTGGCAACTCTTTTCCACATCTCATCTGGAGTTTTCTCCATTGGATTTCCGCTCTTATCTTTTAAAGAATATCTATCTAAAAATACTTTTTGTCTTATTCCGTCTAGCTGCATATTGTTATTTTATTAATCTTTTTACTTCTTTTTCAAAATCTTCTACGTCTACAAATCTTCTAAAGACGCTAGAAAATCTTATATATGCGACTTTGTCCAATTTCTTTAATTTTGTCGCAACCAACTGTCCGATTTTCTTACTTTCTACTTCTACCGAATCTCCGCTTAATAATTCTCTTTCTATTTCCGTTACAATCTTGTCTATTGCATCAACCGAAACCGTAGTCTTCTCACAAGAGCGGAGAATTCCATGTTTTAGTTTCTCCCTATTAAAGTGCTCTCTCTTCCCGTCCTTTTTTATTACTACCAAGGTTACGTTTTCAATTCTTTCGTAAGTAGTGAACCTTTTCTCACACTTCAGGCAAGATCTTCTTCTTCGAATTGTTTCTAGATCTTCACTGTCTCTTGTTTCTACTACTTCTGTTTCTTTGCTCCCGCAATACGGACATTTCATAATTCACGGCTATTTGTTTCAACACTACCAATAGTGCTAGAGAAATCTTAGTACGCTAGATCTGCCCAGTCAACTAGAAATAATTGTATCAAAATAGGTCAATCAAAAAAATTAGCCTCAAACTGACTTTTAAAAACATTAAAGTTAAGCAAGTAAACGTCTAAGGTGATAACTAGGAGAATAAAGGGGAAAAATCTTGATAAAAATAGTGTTCAATGTTAACAACAAACACTAATTAGACGGTTAAAGTGAGTTTGTTCTTTTTTCAAAATTTGCAATTTTATTCTCTGTTTCCTCCAGGCTTTTTTTAATTTGCTCACTTTTTTCACTTTTGAGGTTTTTCAAAACATACTTGTATTTTAAGAGAGATTTACTAATTTTCCTTTTTAGATCCTTTATATCTTCTTTTTGTTTTTTGGCATTCTCAGCAACGATAAGGGCATTATTAAAGTAATTTGACCCCTTAGAAATAGTTGATGTAGCAAGTGAATGATCCTTTCTTTGAATAAAAAGATAAACTCCTGCATTTAAACGTTTTTCCGCTTGAAGAATGTCGAAATCAACTTTGCTTGCAGGATTTTGAGTAGAAAAACTAACAAATCGATCTCTAATCATTTTCAAAAAATACAGAGGACTATCCGGCAGGAGACCGGGATAAGGAAGCTCATTATTCCCTACTACCTTAATATATTGGTCATTAAAAGCTTTTGTTTCTGCAAGCGTTGCAACAGGAGGAATGATAAAAAAGAGAAGAAGTACATAAACTAATATTTTTTTAATCATTATCTTGTAGCAACAACGTTTAACCAATCACTTTTGATGGGATCAAATGGTTTATTAAGATCTAGCTCATAGGTATCTCCTCTGTATTTTCCTGACCCGCCATAAAATTTAATATCAATAAACCCAGCTTTTTCCAAAGCTTTTTTAATCTTTTCTTTGTTTAAACAATGAACTTCAATTGAAGTTATTCCTTTGTAGAGCCAGTTTTTACCATCACTGTCAAAATGAATAAGATTTTGCATAAAAGTATTTTTATCCTTTCTTTCGAGGAAATCAACAAAAAGTTCCTCTTTTTTCTTATTGTTTCTGGAGTCTTGATTCTTAGCATTAAAGCTAAGCAGCCTTCCTTTCCTTTTTAAGGCTTTCTCTGTGTTCAATACCTGTAAAAATATTAACCCTCTCTCTTTCAAGACTAAACTTAATTCCACAAAAATTTGTTCAATGGGTATTGGAATGTAAGCTAATCCATTTCCGACCGATATTGCAGCATCGTACTTCTTTCCTATTTTTTTACTTATATCCACGTAATCAGTTAACATGAACTCTATTCTTGACTTAATTTTTTCTGCAAGTCTATTTCTCTTTTTATTGCAAAGATTTATCATCGTTGGATTATGATCTAATCCTAATATGTTATATTTCCCAAGCTTTGAAAGTCCTATGGTGTATTCACCTGTCCAAACACCTAATTCGATTAAATTTTCAACTTTTTTTTCACCTAACATCTTTACTACAGTCGGATATTCTGATCGTTCTCTTTTTTTCCAATCAATCATATCGTCAAAATGAGAAGCAATAAATTGAGCATATTTATCCTGCTCTAGTTTTGGAATTTCGTCCTTTATCAAGGTTCTAAAAATATCTCCTTGAGAGACTATTCCTATCAAGTTTTTGGATTTATCTACAACTGGTATGTGACTAAAACCTTCTACTAACATTCTCGCTTGAGCCCTCATTATTGGACAATCCCCATTAATAGTGGTTGCATTAGTTGTCATTATTTTAGAAATAGGGAGATTCAAGATGGAAGAAAGATTTTTTTCCATGTCTTCGAAGTTTCGAATATGAACATAATCTTCTGCGAGCTCGCTCAAGGTTGGGTAAAGTCTGGAAAGAATATCTTTTTGAGTAACTATGCCAACGAATTTTTTTCCCCTAACAACAGGTATACCACTAATTCCTAAGCTAAATATTAACCTCCCAACTTCCTTAAGAAGATCTTTTTCTTTTAAGGTTATGACATGAGTCTGCATTATGTCCGCAACTTTCATAGCCCACAAATTGTAGTCCTAATTCAAGTTTTTTTCAAGTAGATTGTCGGAAATATGATTACGTCTTCAGTTACCCATTTTTCCTTTTAGACAACTTGACTTATAGTCTTAAAATGCCTAAAATACTCTGACCTTTTAAGAAATATGGCATTACCGGAAAAACCAAAATCAGATATCGATCCGTCGTTTAGCGGAGCAAGTGATGAATTCAGACGACCTGCTGATAGTATTTTATACACTGACCCTATTGTTAGAGAATGGAGTAAAGCTCCTGTAATTTTAGAGCCCTACAAAGGAGGAACTGTTTTGAATGGAGATCAAGTTTATACTTATAAGCCAGGTGTTAGGTTATTAATTGAGGGAAAGGAAGTTATAGATTCATGTCAATATCCATATTGGATAAGAGCGGTTAGGGCTGGTTTAGAAAAAGTACAGCTAAAAACAGGTGAAACCTTAAAGGTCACAGAAGCAGGATTAGGAGAATATATGTGTGCCAATCGAATATTAATTGAAAGTCTGGCAGAATTTCATAAATCAGGAAGAAGGACTCACTATAGAGGCATTGACCTTAGCGAAGAAGTTTATAAAAGGGGGGTAGAATGGAAAGAAAATTGGCTAAAATCCTTTGAACTCCAATCAAATTACGGATTAGATCTTGAGCCATCTGTAAGAATTAGTCTATATATGGGCGAAGCTTCTGAGGTAGCGGAAGATCTAGCAGCGAAAGGAAAACGCGCTAATATAATTTTTGCAGATACATATCCGATAAAGCCTATTGCAAAAGGAGTAAACGACTTGCTTCTTCTCCCCGGATTGTCCCGACATATCGTTCCTGAAAATGGGGTTTTTGTTTTCTTCTCCTATACAAAAGAAACCGAGGGTTATAGTGCTGGAGAAGTTTCGGACATGCAAAGAACATTGTTAGATCAATGTTTTGAATCATATAATATATCTGCAGAAAAGATCCCTGTTTTTCCTCCTCCGGATTATGACTTTTTTAAAAGAGACGATGGGACAATGGTAACTTCTCTTCCATTGGTAGTTGTTTCCCAAATAAGAGTAAGGGAAGCATACAGAGGATAACTTTTTCAAGAATTCTTCCGGTCGAAAGCTTCTAGAGCAAGACTGAGACTTTCCTCTGCGTTATTGCTATATGTATTAATTACTAAATCATAATATTTCGGATCATAATATACCCAGTCCGGATCATTATTTGCGTAAAGTCTTCTCCATTTTTCCAGATCATTTCTTTCTCTTTCCATCGTTTCTTCTTTTGCTTGATTAATACTTAGCTTTTCCCTATTAATTAATCTATCTATTCGAATATCAAGATGATCTTTCCCATGTTTATCATTACAAATAACCAAAATCTTAAAAATGCCGTCTATTCCTTGTGCATTAAAACCTGCCAGTTTTGTTTCCAAAATAATGTGACTTTTATTTTTAAGCGTTTCTTTTAGTGAGGCGTCAAATTCTTCGTCTTCAACGTCAGGTCTTTTATTAGTTTCTTTTGGATCAAGATGAAGCTTAGCTCTGACAGCTTCCCAAAAAATATCCCCTCCTTCTATGTGTTTCCATCCCAAAGTATCTGCAAGTTTTTTTGCCAGAGTGGTTGATCCGGAAGCAATTCTGCCGGAAACAGTAATTATCCTAATTCCAGGTAGCTCAATAGGTTTGGTCATTATTTTGCGGGACAGGTTGATCTACTACTTGCGCAGGTTCAGTATTGGGAATTACAGGCATCGACTCTACCGATTGAATAGATGGTTCAATGTTAGCCTGAGGTTTATTTTTATTTCCCACCATTAGAACTTCCTCTACTAGCCTGTTAGCGTATCCATATTCATTGTCATACCATGCAATTATTTTT
>JAMCTK010000013.1 GCA_023381035.1 Patescibacteria group bacterium | reverse complement strand
AGTTTGTGATGTACTTTCTGGATTGGTTGGTCAAGCTCTTAAATTATCTTCGGGTGAAGCACCAAACAACAAGGATCTTGTTAGGCAAGAGGTTTTGAATACTTTGGAAACTGAAATGAAAAAAAAGATAGCTGGTAATTTGACTGTTAATAACCCAAACTATTTTAGTATTTGGATTATAGATTGGGATAAATCAAAAAGGCCGGGGCATGGACAAGAAACCCAACCCCAACCTTAAGCACTTATAAGTATATAAGATTTGTTAAACAAAAGTCAAGTTTATGAAATTCAACGAACAATATACTGTCGAAAAACACATAATCAAATTTTTATCTCAACATTTGGGATATGAATATATTGATTCTGATGAATTTGCTAAGCTAAGAAGTTTTGAAAATGAGTATTTGATTATTTCCCATCTTAGAGAAGCAATTAAAAAGATTAATAAATTAACAGATGAAACGGAAATTCAAAACGTAATCAGAGAGATTAAAAAAATAGACTCCAACGAAGGATTTTTAAATTTATTAATAAACGGTGTAAATATTAAAGATTCTGCAACCGGTAAAATGCGGGATTATTTAGTTGTTGATTACGATAATCAGGAGAATAATCATTTTGTTGTTACTAATCAATTTTATTTTGAGGGAAATCTTGAAAATATCAGACCAGATATTTTGGTTTTCCTAAATGGAATTTCGGTTGTTGATATCGAAGCAAAAAGCCCTACCGCATCAACTACAGTCAGTTACGAAAATGCAGTTAGTCAAATCAAACGCTATGAACGAGTTGCGATAAAGCTGTTCTGGCCTAATTGTTTCAACATCGCGACAGATGGATTAAAGACTGTTTACGGAGCAACTTATGTTCCAGATCAATATTTTTTTCAATGGAAAAATGATGATTTTCAAAAGAAACTTGGCGGACAGCTGGAGATGACTCTTTCTTCGCTATTAACAAAAAATAATTTATTAGACATAATAAAAAATTTTATAGTTTTTGAACAGACAAAGGATGGAAGAATAAAAAAGATTGCTCGATACCAACAATTCAGGGCGGCAAATAAAATTGTTGCGAGGGTAAGAGATGGGCAAAAGAAAAAAGGTTTAATCTGGCATACGCAAGGGTCAGGAAAATCTTTAACAATGTTTTTCACTGCCTGGAAATTACGTTTTAACAAAGAACTTAATAATCCAAAAGTTTTTGTTTTAGTTGATCGCATAGATCTTGACAATCAAATTTATGATTCATTTATGAATTGCGGTGGGAAAAATATCATTCGTATCGCCTCAAGGCGTGATCTGGAAACAAAAATTACAAATGATGAACGAGGCATTTTCATTTCAACCATCGAAAAGTTTAACGAATTACCAACTCATCTTGAAAATCCCAATGAAAATATAATTGTTCTTTCCGACGAAGCGCATCGGTCAAATGAGGGTGTTGCTGGAATTAAATTAAGAGATTCAATGCGAAAAGCATTCTTTTTTGGATTTACCGGAACACCAATTGATAAAACAACTCTAAATACACATAGGAATTTTGGACAGGAAGGAGAACGATATCTTGATTATTATTCTATACAGCAGGCAATTGATGACGGAGCAACTTTGCCGGTTACGTACGAAGCCCGTCTTTCAAAGTTTTTCATTGACGAAAAAAAACTCGATCAACAATTCGATAAAATGACCTCCGATTTAACACCTGAACAAAAACAATTACTCATTCGCCGTTACGGTAAAAAAGAAGCGCTCGTAAAACTCGACAAGAGAATGAGAGCGGTGGCTCAAGATATTATTGACCATTATAGACTCTACATTGAGCCTAATGGTTTTAAAGCCCAAATAGTTTGCTATGATAGAGAGGCGACTGCTAAGTACAAAAAACTTTTTGATGAATTAATTCCTATAGAGTGGACTGAAGTTGTTTATTCCCCAGGCGAGCCGAATAATGACCCTGAAAATTTAAAAAGATATAATACGACTAAATCCGAAAGAGAAAAAATTATTGATAAATTCAAAGATTCTAAAAGTTCGCTTAAAATTCTGTTGGTTTGCGACATGCTTCTAACTGGTTTTGACGCCCAGATTGAGCAAGCAATGTATCTTGATAAGCCCTTACGAGATCACAACCTACTGCAGGCAATTGCCCGCACCAATCGTGTTTATCCCAACAAGGGATGCGGAAAAATAATTGATTATTACGGAATTACCAGAAACCTCTACGAAGCGCTTAATTTTGATGAAAGTATTATTGACTCGGCTTTGATCGATTTTGATCATCTTAAAAAAGAATTTGCAGAAGTACTTAAGGAAATAAAAGATATATTTATAAACATTAATCAGGAAGACCCGTCAATTGAAAATTTAAGACGATGTTTAAAAATATTTATTGATAATGAAACTAAACAGCGATATTTCAAAGATAAATATTCCAGATTAAAACTTTTATTTGAAATTTTATCTCCGGATCCATTCCTTGTTGATTACATTCGCGCATTTGAATGGCTAACTAGCGTTTATATTGCTTTTGTCAATGAATTTAATCCGGAAGATTTAGCAATGCAGGCCTTCAGATCTGGAGATATTCCTACTTTTAGAGAATACGGAGAAAAAGTAAAAAAATTAATTCAAGAACAAATTGATTATGAAGGGATTACGAAAAACTTTAGAGAGTTAGAAATAAATGATATTTATACCTTGGAGCGCTTAGACAAAATGGAAGATGAAGAAAAAGCCTTGAACCTCGAAAAAATGCTTAAGCAAGAAATATCAATCAACATTGACACCAATCCGGTTTTCCAAAGATTTAGCCAAAGACTAATAGCAATCCGCAGAGAATTTGAACAACACCAGATTGATCTATCAGAGAGAATTAAACTCTATTATCAATTGATGAGCGATATAAAAAGTAAATCTGATGAGGCAAAAGAGCTTGGTTTAAATCTACAGGAATATGGCCTATTTGTTATATCACAAGAATTTTTACCAAATGCCGATCAGGCAATTTTAATATCTTTGTCTAAAGATCTTTCGAAACAATTACGGTCCATATTGGATGACGGGTGGAAAAATTCATCAAAACGAGAAGAATTCCTTAAAGGCGTCAAGCAAATAATTCAAGAGTTGATTTTGAAAGATTATAAGGGAAAAATCAAAGTCGGTGATTTTCCAAAATTCTTAAATAGACTTGTAGATATTGTAATAAAAAAGTTCTAATGAAACGACAGATCAACCTGCACAATCGGGTCGTAAAATATTCAATACGCAGGAGTAGGCGTGCGAAACGCATGCGGCTGGCTGTCTATTGCGATGGTAATTTTGTAATAACTCTTCCTCAAGGAGTAAATCGGATCACGGCCGAAAAATATATTATCAAAAAATCTAAGTGGGTTATATCAAAGCTTGATTTCTTTAAGAATACATCACTGCCGAAAGCATTTAAGTTTACGAAAAAAGACTTTATAAAATATAAAGAAAAAGCGCTAGAAATTACCAAGGATAGAATAGAACACTTTAATAAAATTTATAAATATAAATTTAATAGCATTGTCATTAAGAATCAAAAAACACGTTGGGGAAGCTGCTCGAAAAAGAAAAATTTAAATTTTAACTTTAAATTAGCGCTACTCCCATCTTCCTTGAGAGACTATGTCATTGTTCACGAATTATGCCATCTTAAAGAATTTAATCATTCAAAAAAGTTTTGGAGTTTGGTAAACAGAACTATTCCTAACCATAAAAAAATCATAAGCGATTTAAAACTAGAAGGATTAAATTTACAGTAATTTTTATAAACAATTTTTGCGTTTTCCTTCTCTTTTAACCGTCAGCCTGTCCCAATTTTAAATTTGGGCTTTGCGGTGCTCCAAACCCGTTCATCCCGCCAGATCCGGTCTTCGGGAACTTCTGAGGGATTACAGCCTATAACATTGACAAGGATGATATAATATTGTTATTACTCTGTAATTGTTAGTAAACATTAACTATGGCAGCTGAAAGACCAAATCCAGAAGCAAAACTACAAATTGGCGAAATGCCTACTCCGCGCTATATGCGTGAAGCTGGTGATGCTCCAGGAGACGGATGGATAGGGATGGAAGCATATGCTCCTGATGGTCATATTAAAAAATTCCTCTGGTGGGAAAATTTTAAATTTGGTGATCTATCTGAAGATTTTGGAATTTATCA
>JAMCTK010000012.1 GCA_023381035.1 Patescibacteria group bacterium | reverse complement strand
TTGATTTTAGAGATTTAGGTGAAGATATGCTTCGTTATAGAAATCTATTGCACTTATTTTTAACAGAAGATTACAAGGATTACGATTGGGAAGTTTTTATGTATTCGTTTGATAATAGTGAGTGGAAGATTTAAATTAAAAATAAAACAAGGTTAGTAGTAAACGCACATAACAAGCAACTCAAGCCGACCGCTTTTTCGCATTCGGCATTTGTAGTTTCTCTTGTTAGTCTTTCCGTTTTTAGGTTCTTGTTCAAGTTTCTACTGCAATGGAAAATATTTTTATAATTATTTAATTAGTCGTTCTAACTTAGCCGTCTGTTCTGGGCGGCGGCTTAGTTGCAAAGTCGTTATGTGCTAAATATTGGAGATATCAATGAAGAAATTATCACAATTAATCTTTATCGTAATTATTGTATTTGCAAACTATTTGAATGCTCAAAATTTTTTCGAATATGGGTTAAAAGTTGGAATAAGTAGTAGCAGTGTAAAAGCAACAGATACAAAATCTAGTTTATATTTTAATCCAGAAGAGTATTATAACGGTAACTCTATCAATCCATTTATTGGCTTTTTTCTGAATTATAGATTGAATGATAATTTAATTTTAGAATCAGAGTTATCTTATATCCAAAAAGGCTCACGCAAAACAATGGAAGTGGCTTATACAACAATAGACAACCCTGATGGTGATGGACGAAAAACAGATTACACAAGTGAAATTGATTTGCGTTATTTAGAACTTGGATTTAATATAAAGCCAATAATTCGTTTAGAAAATATTCCAACCTATTTAATCATAGGTGCATCTGCAAATTATACATTGAACGCTATAAATATAACACAAGATAGAATTGATAAATTCTTATTCAGTTACAAATTAGGACTCGGATGCAATATAAATGGTGTATTAAAACTACCTTTATTAATAGAATTAAAATATATAGGTGATTTCTCCAAGTTTTACTCTTACGATTATGGTAATCTATGGAATAATGTATTGTTGATAAATTTTGGATTTAATATATAATGAATCGCACATAACCCGCTTTTCCACCCGACCGCGTTTTCAGAGCGGCATTGTTCTAATTATTGGGTTAAGTAAAAAAATAGACGTTGGAATTAACATTGTTCTATTAAATAAATTTGTTAATAATCATTGGCTGTAGTTTTTCATCCCAGCACTGCTGTTTTGGGCGGACGGGTGAAAAGCAACGCCGTTATACCGCTTGTGTTTATATTAAAAAGTAATGGAGTCTAAATATGGAACGAACATTAAAGTGTCCTGTTTGTGGTAAACCTTTAACAGAAACTGAGTATGATAAAGCTCTTGGTCTTTGGAAAGATAAACAAGAACACATCAAACATCTTATGATTGAACAGAAGAAGCTCAAGGCACAAGAACAGCTCAACAAAAAGAAGTTGGAAGCCGAGAAAAGAAAGTTAAAAGAGCAAGAGAAAGTATACAAAGATCAAGCTAAGGAACAAGCAATAGAGTTCAAAAAACAACAAGCAAAATTATTACGAGATTCAAAACGTATTTTATCTGAACAAGCTAAGAGGGCTGCTCAACAAATAAAAGATCAGCGAAACGAACTGGAAAAATCTTTCAAACAAAAAATGAAATCTGAAATCAAAAAAGGTGTCGACAAAGGAGTTGAGGAACAGAAGAAGGAATTCAAGAAACAACAAGCCGACCTTAAAAAGACTAAAAATAAAATGTCACAGCTTGAAAACAGTCTCAAAGTATCAGCGAAAAAATATGAACAAGCTAATGACGAGATCAAAAAACTAAAGGAGCAAATAGAAAAAGGAATAACTCCACAAATAGAAGGCTTGTTGGAAGAAGATAAGCTTCTTTTGAAACTTAAAGAACTTTTCCCGCAAGATAAATTTGAACATCCGGGAAAAGCGGGTGACATTATTCAAATGATTATTGAACAAGAAAAAGAAATTGGTAAAATTGTCTATGAATGTAAAAAAGTAAAAACATTCAGTAAGAATCACGTTGAACAAGCAAAAGAAGCTCGTAAAATTCGCCAAGCTGATTTTGCAATTTTGGTTACAAATGCTTTTCCATCAAAGAAGCAATATTATTTTGTGGAGAATACGGTGTTTGTAATAAGTCCGGTAAGTCTTGAACCTATTACATATACTCTTCGTGAGAGTCTTGTCAAAATTTCATTACTTAAAATGTCAAATGAAGCAAAACAAAAAGCCGTCCAACGCGTTTATGATTATTTATCAAGTAATGATTACAACAACAAAATGAATGATGTCGCTAATCAACTTATGGATTTAGGAAAAGATCTTAAAGCTGAAATTACTTCTCATAAGAAAACGTGGGAGAAGCGATATCATATTTATCGTGGTCTGTTTTCAGATATTGGTATTATTGACTATAAACTGAAAGACCGTATTCAAAATCGTATTAACGAAAAATCTAAATTGCTACTTCCTGAAAAAAGTAAATTCATTCGAATTGATGAATTAGAAAAATGATTTTATGTTATTGTAATAAACGCGGTATAACCCGCAACTCAACTTGACCGCTTCATTTGATTCGGCGTTGTTGATATTTTCGGCTTTTGTTTTTTCGTTTAATATTGTTGTTCCAGTTTATTTAGTTATGGAATATTTTTTAATTTATTGGCGTTGTCCTTCTCACTCAGCCGTTTGTTCGGGGCGGACAAGTTAGTTGCCACACCGTTAGCTGGATGAATTATAAATAAATGATTGGGATATATAAAGTATGGCAAAAACAATAGATCCAAGAGAAATAGCAGTTGTCCATGGGCGTGATTTAGAAGTTAGAGATGCCGTCTTTGAGTTTCTTCGAGCATTGGATTTACATCCGCGTGAATGGGAAGAATTACTTAGCAATTCACCAGATGCAACTCCCTATACCGGGACTTTAATAGAAAAACTTTTTGAAGATGTTCAAGCGGTTGTCGTCATTTTTACTCCAGATGATGAAACAAGACTTCACCCAGATTTACAAAGTTCGAAGGAAGAATCATATGAAACCCGATTTACATGCCAAGCAAGACCAAATGTTTTGTTCGAGGCTGGAAGAGCTTTTGGTTTATATCCTAGTCGTACTGTTCTTGTAGAGGTTGGTGAATTAAGACCAATAAGTGATCTTATTGGGCGTCATACAGTAAGGCTTGGTTCTGAAAAAGATATACAAAGTTTTGCAAATCGTTTAAAGGCTGCCGGTTGCGCCATCAAAACTAGCGGTACCGATTGGTTAAAATTATCGCGTTTTCATAACCTTACTGCATTAAACCGTAAGCCAGCGGCAAGATTTGAAATAAGTGAACAACCTAATCGAATTTTCCCAACTAATATTTGGTTAAATCCATGGACTTTTGATTCAAAAGAGATAATTGAATCAATAGCTCAAAAAGAAAATCAGAATTATCCAGTAATTGCGCAACAGCTTTTAAGAGACCTAAGCAGAAGTGATAGACTCTGGAGTATTTATTCTAAAAAAGAAGGTCCGAATGCACAGTTGAACTTAAAAGGTCAAGTTAATTTACAATCATCTGGCACATCGGATTTTCGTTTGATTTTAGTTCAGCAAAGATTTGCACTTGATGGTAGACCTTTATCGAATCCACCTGATGCGGGTCCGATGGGTTTTGTAATGATACCTGGACAAGAAATCAATGTTAGTTTTGGAGTGAATATTCCAGATAGAGAATATCAAGAAGGGTCATTGCTATATGGTCTTCATGTTATTTATGAAGATGAAAATAAGAAGAGAAGAGAACTTGAAGTTTTTTGGTGGTATGATTTTAACGAGGATAAGTTCTGGAATAATCTGAATAAAGTTCCCTTTTTCAATTCAGTTCGTCAGAGTTTTTGGTAATCCAGCTAACAAGTGGCTCAAGGCGACAGCGTTTTCGCATTCGGCATTTTACAAATTATAGGGTTAGTCGTTCCGTTTCGGCTTTGTTGTTAGGCGTAGTTTGTAAATGAAAGTTTGTTCTAATTATTAATTTAATTA